>JAZSGG010000070.1:0-55616 GCA_045532595.1 Oscillospiraceae bacterium
GGCGTAGCCGCATTTTAATCCGTCCCCGAAGGGGACACCGAAATTCCTCATTCCTAATTCCTAATTCCTCATTGAATTTGACGAGCTTCGCTCGTCAAATCCCGATTTAACCCTGTTACAAAAAACCTGCCCCCGCATATTTCAGCGGGGGCAGATGTTGATTTGCGATTACTCTGTAACGAACTTCTCGACCTCGTTGGAGAGGGAAACTGCCAGGAAGGAGAGCTGCTCACTGGATGCAGCGGACTCTTCTGCGGTGGCTGTTGTGGTGTGCATTCCTGCGTCGATGCGGTTCATGCCTGTGGTGATCTGTTCAACCGCAACATTCTGCTCGTTGGCAGCAACCACGATATCCTCCATGTAGCCTGCAACTTCGTTGACATCAGCAGCAATGCTTCTGATAGCATTCTCTGCTCTGTCAGCGATCTCTGTACCCTGCTTAACAGCATTGATGGTATCATCGATAAGTGCGGAGGTCTGCTTAGCAGCATCAGCGGACATGTTAGCAAGGTTGCCGACCTCTTCCGCTACTACGGAGAAACCACGGCCTGCCTCACCTGCTCTTGCAGCCTCAATGGATGCGTTCAGGGCAAGGATATTTGTCTGGAATGCGATGCTGTCGATGGTCTTGATGATAGCACTGATAGCGTCAGAACGCTCACGGATGTTCTCGATAGCTGCAAGCAGCTCCTTCATCATGTCTGCGCCACGCTGAGCGTTCTCGTTAGCTTCGTTGGTAAGAGAAAGTACCTTTGTGGATACCTGAGCGGTAGTGTTTGCCTTTTCAGTGATTCCGCCGATGGTGGAGAGGATCTCATCAACAGCCTCTGCCTCCTTGATAGCGGTATCGGAAAGGTGCTTGGAGCCTTCAGCCACCTGAGAAGCACCCGACTTGAAGCTCTCAACACTGTCCTTAACAGCCACGAAGGACTGATTAAGGGATGTGGTGATCTCCTCAAGGGATGTGCCGAATGCGGTAAAGTCGCCCTTATACTCGATAGCGGACTTTGCAGTCAGATTGCCCGAAGCGATCTCTGCAAGCACTGCCTTTATATCGGTTATGTACTTGTTCAGCTCTGTCAGGGTGTCGTCAAGGGAGTCTGTAAGCACCTTTGTCTCATCCTTGGGAGCATTGATATTCATTTCTGTGGAAATATCACCCTCGGAGAGCAGCTTCAGTCTGCCTGCAACCTGAGTGATAGGCTTGGAGATCTTGTTTGCGATACCGATGCAGATAACAGATGTAACTGCAATGATAATGATAGAAAGGATCAGAGCCATGATAAGGCTTGTCATGATCTCCTTCTGAACAGTGGAGTAATCCAGGCTTACTGCAATGCTCCAACCATCAGTAAGCTCAATAGGAGCGTATGCTACAAGATACTCGGTACCATTGGTCTTGTAGCGCATGGTGCCTGTTTCAAGAGTCATCATAGCCTCTGCCAGAGAAGCAAGACCCTTATCCTCGTTATCCTTGTAAATAACGCCATCCTTAACGAGCGTCATATCGGATGCACCTACTACAACGCCGTTCTTATCCAGTACGATAACGTTATCGCCCTCGGAAATGCTGTCCAGACCCTCAGAGAAGGTTGCGGGATCGAAGTAACCGAGAAGAACGCCCTGGAACGAAGTATCCATATACTTTGTAGCAAGTACCATCAGCTGCTCCACAGATGCAGCAGTGTTAGCGTACTTTCTTATGAGCGGGGAGGACAGAGTGTTCTTACCCTCGGATGCACGGATGAAGTACTCATCTTCCTTGATGTTGGTATCAACCGCTGTATTACCCTCCATATCGGCAATGTCGATATGCTTGAACATCGTGGTGGTAGCCACCTGCAGCAGAACGGAGTTCTTTGTTCCTACATCCTTAGTGCTGATAGCCTTTATAACCTGAGGGTTACCCTCGAGAGATTTCATCTGAGTGGTATAAGCGTCAAGCTTTGTATCAATAGTCTGCAGATAGGATGTAACCAGCGCCTGTGCCTGCTCGGTATAGGATTTGTTATAGGAGCTGATAGTTGTCAGCATTGAGAATACCTGCAGCACCGCAACTGCGATAACTACGCTGACGATGGTAAGCCGAAGGATCCTGTACTTGATCCTTGTGCTGCCCTTGGAGAGCTTCACACCGTCATCATCACTGGTAAGCTTCTTGAAGAACTCAGCGATCTTATTGGGCTTCTTATCGCCCTTTGCCTTCTTAGCCTTCTTGTCAGACTCTTCGGCAGCAGCTTCTTCAGTCTCAACAGTAACAGCCTCATTCTCCTCGGCAGGAGCTTCTGTTTCTGCTGTATCAGCTGCTTCGGCAGGCTTTTCAGCTTCAGGAGCATCCTCAGCAGGCTTTTCTGCATCAGCAGCATCCTCTGCTACGGCAGCTTCTTCCTTCTTTGCCTTCTTCTCCTTCTTGGGCTTGCCGAACTTCTTCTGCTTCTTTTCAGCAGGAGCCTCGGTCTCAGCGGAAGCTTCAGCCTCGGGAGCCATCACCTCTGCTGCGGGAACCTCTTCAGCAACAGGAGCCTCCTCAACAGGCTTCTCCTCAGCTGCAGGAGCATCCTTGACAGGCTCTTCCTTTACAGCGGGCTTATCCTTCTTTGCGAACGCAGAAGGCTTACGCAGAGCTGCAACAGGCTCGTCATCCATGGGATACTTATCATAAGATGCGGGGGTGATCTTTACAGACTTTTCCGCATTTTCATCGTTAAGATTAAGATTGATCTTGTTTTTCATGTGGGGGCAGACCTCCATAAATATTATATATTAGTATAATATCATTTTTTATCAAAAATTGCAAGTACATAAACCAATGTTTGTTTATAACTACCAAAAAACTGCTACGACAACTGTCTAATAAATCATCATGAATATATAAAAACATCATTACACAGCAAAAATTCCCTTCGGATGACATTCTCCGAAGGGAAAAACACGCATCAGTTAGGTTCCACAAATATCTGCAGACGATCCTCACCCATCCTTTGACTCATCATGCGATGCATGACATAAGCCGGCATTCGGACAACCGCTGCATCCACAGCCACAGGAGGACTTGCCCTGCTTCTTATCCGATATCATGCGCCATGCCGCAAATCCGAGTAGCACAATCACAACTGCTGCAGCTATGATAGTACCGATGTTGTTCTGTAAAAATTCGAGCATTTCATGTCCTCCTTATGTGGTTTTTGCATCAGTATATATTACTTTACATTTGCTTTCTTTGTGAGCTTCGTAGCCACAGTGTAGGGTCTGAACAGCTGGAACAGAATAGCTGCCAGCACCAGTACTGCGAAGATAAGTCCGATAACATTCACAGAACCTGTGAACAGCAGACCGAACTGGTATACGATCAGGGAAATAGCATAAGCAAATACGCACTGGTATGTGATAGCGAAAGCAGTCCACTTTGCGCTGTTCATCTCACGTCTGATAGCGCCCATTGCTGCAAAGCAGGGAGCACACAGCAGGTTGAAGATGAGGAAGGAATAACCTGCAAGTCTTGTCATGCCCATGAAGTCGGTCACTCCGAATACCGCAACGACCTCCTCCTTTGCGATAAGACCCATGATAGTCGCAACAGCTGCGGTAGGCTCGCCAAAGCCGAGAGGTACGAACAGCCAGCAGATAGCGCCGCCAATGATATCCAACACGCTCCTGAAGCCCTCATCCTCGCCGAGGAACATACCGAAGCCGCCATCGGGAAGCATACCGAATACAGTACCTGCCCACAGAATAACTGTGGAGAGCAGGATAACAGTTCCCGCTTTCTTGATGAAGGACCAGCCACGCTCCCACATGGAGCTGAGAACAGCCTTAACGGTAGGCATATGGTAAGCAGGAAGCTCCATTACGAAGGGAGCAACATCGCCTGCAAACATCTTTGTCTTTTTCAGCATTATGCCCGACATAACGACAGCTGCACAGCCCATGAAGAATGCGCTGGGAGCAACCCACCATGCGTTTCCGAACAGTGCGCCTGCAATGAGTGCGATGATAGGCATCTTTGCGCCGCAGGGGATGAATGTGGTGGTGATGATGGTCATACGGCGGTCACTCTCATTTTCAATGGTACGGGACGCCATGATACCGGGAACGCCGCAGCCTACGCCGATGAGCATGGGAATGAAGCTCTTGCCAGAAAGACCGAACTTTCTGAAGATCCTGTCCATAACGAATGCAACTCTCGCCATATAGCCGCAGCTCTCAAGAAACGCAAGCATGATAAACAGCACGAGTATCTGAGGAACGAAGCCGAGAACTCCGCCCACACCTGCAACGATACCGTCAAGGATAAGACTCTTCAGCCAGTCTGCACAATTGATAGCGTCCAGACCGCTCTCAACGAGAACAGGAACACCGGGTACCCATACGCCGTATTCAGCGGGATCGGGTGTGCCCTCCATATCCTCATCAACGAGAGCGCCCATGTCATAGCCTGCCTCAGAAAGCGCAGCACCGTAGGAGCCGTAAGCCTCCTCGAATGCACCGAAATCAGCCTCCTCAACAGCACCAAGGATCTCCTCAGCGCCGACTACCTCAGCATCTGCGGCAGCCTGAGCCATTGCTGTAAGTTCCTCTGTAAAGATGTTCTCGGAAGCGTAAGCGTCAACTGCATCGTCGTATCCGCCAGAAATGCCGAACAGGTGGAAGCCGTCGCCGAACAGGCCATCGTTAGTCCAGTCTGTCACCCATGTGCCTACAGTGGTCACCGAGATATAGAATACAAGGAACATTATCGCTGCAAAGATAGGCAGCGCAAGGATACGGTTGGTAACGATCCTGTCTATCTTATCGGAAGTGGTAAGACCGCCCTTGTTCTTTTTCTTATAGCAGCCATCCAGCACCTTTGCTATGTAATTGTAGCGCTCATTTGTGATGATGCTCTCCGCATCGTCATCCATTTCCGCCTCGGCAGCCTGTATATCATGCTCGATATGCTCACGCTTTGCGGCAGGGATATTCAGCAGCTCCAGCACCTTTTCATCACGCTCGAATATCTTGATGGCATACCATCTCTGCTGCTCCTCAGGGATATCATGCAGGAAAGCCTCCTCAATATGGGCGATAGCATGCTCAACGCAGCCGCAGAAGCTGTGGCGCACGATAACGGGATCATCGCTTCTTGCCGCCTGAATAGCCAGCTGAGCAGCCTCCTGAATACCGTCGCCCTTCAGTGCAGATATCTCGCACACCTTGCAGCCGAGTCTCTTGCCAAGCATCTCGATGTCTATCTTATCGCCGTTCTTTCGTACAACATCCATCATGTTGATGGCAACCACAACGGGAAGTCCGATCTCCAGCATCTGCGTGGTGAGATAGAGGTTTCTTTCGAGGTTCGTACCGTCAACGATGTTGAGAATAGCATCGGGGCGCTCGCCTATCAGGTAATTTCTCGCCACTACCTCCTCAGGCGTATAGGGCGAAAGCGAATAGATTCCGGGCAGGTCGGTGATGATGACATCACTCTCACCCTTCATCTTGCCCTCTTTCTTTTCAACTGTAACGCCCGGCCAGTTGCCAACATACTGGTTTGAACCCGTCAGTGCGTTGAACAGAGTTGTCTTACCACTGTTGGGATTACCCGCCAGTGCGATTCTGATATCCATGTGTCTGTCTCCTTTGTGTTAGTTTGTTCTAACCGCTGTTGTGATGAACTCCGTCCGCTGCGGGACGGAAGCTTTTATTCTACGTCGATAAGCTCTGCATCGGATTTGCGCAGCGAAAGCTCATATCCACGAACGGTGATCTCTATAGGATCGCCGAGAGGCGCCACTTTGCGTACAGTGACCTGAGTTCCTCTTGTCATGCCCATATCCATGATCCTGCGCTTTGTTGCTCCCTCGCCGTTGAGCTTCTTTATAACGGCACTTTTGCCTATCTTGACATCCTTTAAGGTAGCCATAAATATTACCTCCGAATATGTTTTGTTAGTCTGTGCTAACTCACATTCTTTTAAACAGTTAGGATTTCCTAACCATATATATGATACCGCAAACAGATAAAAAAGTCAAGTATTTCCGCCGATTTTTTCCTGCTTTGAGCGATTTTCTACTATTCGAGTTAGTTGCGACTATTTCCAACAAAACATTTTGGTTAGTTTTCACAAACCATCTATCAAAAACAAAGGCGGAACACCTGCTCCGCCTTGTTTATATTACTTTGTAGGGTCTATGAATTCCCTGTAATCCCACAGGTACTGCACACCCGACCACAGTGTAAGCACTGCGCTTGCTATCATCAGGATATCGCTGATGAGCTGCACGGGGAAGCCCTCCCCTATCCAGCCGAAGCCGAGAACGATGTGCATCAGCAGCACCGCAACGATGGCGACCATCGTAACAGCGGTCTTTACCTTGCCGAGCCAGCCTGCAGCGATGACTACCTTCTTCTCGCTGCCTGCTGCGATAAGGCGCACGCCTGATACAGCAAATTCACGCACAAGGATGATTACTACGATCCATGCATAGGTCATCTTCAGCTCCACCATGCACACCAGCGCAGCGGTAACGAGTATCTTATCCGCCAGCGGATCGAGGAACTTACCAAAATCAGTTATCATGTTGTATTTGCGTGCTATCTTTCCGTCGAACAGGTCGGTGATGCTTGCAACGGCGAACACCACCAGCGCCCACAGATAGTTCATAGGAATTGCGTCCACCATCATAAACACCACGAAAAGCGGCACCAGCAGCACACGCATTAATGTCAGTTTGTTGGCAAGATTCATATTGCTTCTCCAATCAGATTATTGTCGATCACATCGAAGATCTTTATGTTGATGAAATCTCCGATCTTCAGTCCCATTTCCTTGGGTGCGGAGAAGTATATCATTCCGTCTATCTCGGGAGCGAACATCGCACTTCTGCCGAAGTACAGACCACCCTCTGCGAGATACTTGTCGTAGCCCTCAACGACGACCTCCATCTCGGTGTCGATCATGCCATCGTAGAGTTCAGCAACACGGGTATCCTGCTGCTCCTCGAGGATATCCTTGCGGTGCTCACGCACGTTCTCATCCACCATATCGGGATAGCTTGCTGCGGGTGTGCCCTCCTCCTCGGAGTAAGCAAAGCAGCCCATACGCTCGAATCTCATATCCTCAGCGAACTCACCGAGTGCATTGAACTGCTCCTCCGTCTCGCCGGGGAAGCCTGTAATGAATGTGGTTCTGAGAGTGATAGAGGGTATCTCACGGCGAAGCTTTGCTACCAGCTCACGCAGGGACTGTTCATCGCCCTTGCGGTTCATCTTCTTGAGAATAGCACCGTCGCAGTGCTGCATGGGGATATCCAGATACTTAACTATCTTATCCTGACGCTTCATGCAGTCGATAAGCTCATCGGTAATGCGCTCGGGATAGCAGTAAAGCAGACGTATCCACTTGAGACCGTCTATCTCACACAGCTTATCAAGCAGCTCGGGCAGAGCAAGCCTGCCGTAAAGATCAAGTCCGTAACGGGTGGTATCCTGTGCGATAACGATAAGCTCCTTCACGCCATCGGATGCAAGAAGCTTTGCTTCCTCCACGATATCCTCCATCTTGCGGCTTCTGAAGCGACCTCTTATCTGAGGGATAGCGCAGTAGGTGCAGCAGTTGTCGCAGCCGTCTGCAACTCTCAGATATGCATAGTGCGGCAGTGTGGAGATGATACGCTTGCCCTCCATGGAGTGCTTCTCCTTCTCGCCGAAAACATACACCTGCTCACCGTTATCCACCTGCTGCAGGATATCGCCTATCCTGCCGTAATCGGAGATTCCGACCACCGCATCCACCTCGGGGAACTCCTCCACAAACTGCTCACGGTAGCGCTCGGAAAGGCAGCCTGTAACCACGATGTGCTTTATCGTACCCTCGTTCTTGAGGTCGATAAGCTCCATTATCCAGTTGATGGCTTCTTCCTTAGCACTCTGGATGAAACCGCAGGTGTTCACCAGCACGATATCAGCCATGCCCGGCTCCTGCACGAAAGCAAAGCCCTTATCTGCGATCTTCGCCATCATCTGCTCGGCGTCCACCTGATTCTTTGCGCAGCCTAATGATACTATCGCAACCTTAGTAATGTTTTTTCCCATCAATAAAAATCCTCGTTTTCTTCGTAATCCTCATATTCGGCGTCCTGAAGCAGCTTTTCTATGCAGCGCTTCACCGAATTATAATCATAGCCTCGTCTTGCCAGAGCGGCAATGGTGCGGCGGCGGTCATCGTAGTCTGCTATCTTGTTATAGTATTTCTTCTGCAGCAGCTCGGTGATTTCCTCGGAAATATCATCCTCGGAATACTCCGCCAGCACGTTCTCCACAAGCTCTGCGGAAAGTCCCCTGTGCAGCATCTCGAACTTTGCTTTGCGTATGCCCCAGCGCTTTGTGCGGATGAGATATTCCGCCAGCTTCGGCGCATATTCCTCATCGTTCACATAGCCGTAATCACGCATGGCATCAGCTGCCTCACGGGAGGTCTCCTCGTCGTAGCTGCGGCGCAGCTTGTCGAACAGTTCCTTGTAGCAATACTGCTTCGTGCCGAGAAGATACAGCGCACGCTTCTTCGCCTTGCGCTTCGTATCCGCCTGCTGTATCTGCGCAAGCTTATCGCCCGAAAGCTCCTCACCCTTTCTGAGAAGGAACTCCGATACCACGGCGCTGTTGACGAAAAAGGTCTCATCGTCATCCAGCACCAGCTTGTATGTATCGCCCTTAAAGACCGAAAGCTCGGTTATCAGCATTATTCAAGATCCTCGGGAGAGAACTCCGCATAATCATCGTCATCAGCGGCAGCCTTTGCAGCTGACTTCTTCTCTTCCTTGATCTCTGCGGGTGCAGCCTCTTCGGCAGCGTTGTTCTTTGCGAACATCTCACGGATCTTCTTCTCCACCTCATCGCATACGGAGGGGTTCTCTATCAGGTACTGCTTCACCTTGTCACGGCCCTGACCGATCTTCATATCGTCATAGCTGAACCAAGAGCCGCTCTTCTTGATGATATCGAACTCAACTGCGGTATCCACGATCTCGCCCATCTTTGAAACGCCCTCGCCGTAGAGGATATCGAACTCAGCTGTCTTGAAGGGCGGTGCTACCTTGTTCTTTACTACCTTACACTTTGTGCGGTTACCGATGACCTCTGCGCCGTCCTTGATAGGCTCGCCACGGCGTACCTCGATACGCACGGAGGAATAGAACTTCAGCGCACGGCCGCCGGGAGTGGTCTCGGGATTGCCGTACATAACGCCGATCTTCTCACGGATCTGGTTGATGAAGATAGCCACACAGTTGGACTTATTGATAACGGATGTAAGCTTTCTCAGTGCCTGGGACATCAGTCTTGCCTGAACGCCCACATGAGCATCGCCCATATCACCGTCGATCTCGGCACGGGTAGTCATAGCAGCAACGGAGTCCAGTACGATGATATCGATAGCGCCTGAACGCACCAGAGTTTCAATGATCTCCAGAGCCTGCTCGCCTGTATCGGGCTGGGATACCAGCATGCTGTCGATATCAACACCCAGCTTCTTTGCATATACGGGATCAAGCGCATGCTCAACGTCGATGAACGCAGCGGTACCGCCCGCCTTCTGTGCCTCCGCAACAGCCTGCAGGGAGATGGTAGTCTTACCCGAGGATTCTGTACCGTAGATCTCGATGATACGTCCCTTGGGGAGTCCGCCGATTCCCAGTGCAAGGTCAAGCATCAGAGAGCCTGTGCTGATGCACTCGATATCCATGTGGCGGTTCTCACCCATGAACATGATAGCGCCTGCGCCATAGGTCTTTTCGATCTGTGCCATAGCGGTCTTGAGTGCCTTCTTCTTTTCCTCAGGGTCAACCAGCTTCACAACGGGAGCAGCTGCGCCCTTTTTCTTATCCATAGCCATGATTTTCTTCCTCCATATATTATTAAGTTTTATTTACGGTTTCCATAGACCACACGGTAGATTCCGCACTGATCCTTTATACAATCGGCAGTCAGTCCGTTATCACGGAATATCCGCATAACATCCTCTTCCTGACCCATGCCTATCTCTACGGCGAAAAATCCGCCATGTGTGAGCTTTGAAGTCCATCCTGCCATTATCGCTCGGTAGAAATCCAGTCCGTCCTCGCCGCCGAAAAGCGCCATTTCAGGCTCGTGGGTCACTTCCCTGTCAAGCTCCCGCATATCCTGTGCAGTGAGATACGGCGGATTTGATACTATAACATCGTACATCGGCGCAGCTGAAAAGGTCTGCTCCGAAAGCACATCCGCCTTTATCGGATTTACGGTATCCTCCGCAGCGTTCAGGCTGATGTTCTTCTGAAGATACGGGAACGCCTTGTCGGACAGCTCATAGCTATCCACTGTGAAGCCGCCCTCTTTTGCGAGAGTTATTCCGATGCAGCCGCTGCCTGCGCAGAGATCTGCGCATCGCTTGCCGCTTAGTCTCTGTTCAAGCACCAGTTCCACCAGCGTTTCAGTATCCTGTCGTGGGATAAGAACACCCTCGCCGACCTTGTACGGCAGTCCGTAGAACTCCCACTCGCCTAGGATATACTGCAGCGGCTCGCCTGAAATACGGCGCTCCAGCAGCTCGTCAAATACTGCGGCGCTTTCGTCAGATACCTCGTACATCGGCTCGGTGAGCAGCTTCAGCTTGTCCGCTCCCGTAGCCTTCTGCAAAAGCTGCTCGGTATCAAACCGTGCGTTATCGTTGCCGCTTGCCGCAAGCCTTTCACGACCGCTGCGGAAAAGCTCCGAAAGACTTACCATCTGTCGTCCTCGCCTTCCTTCGGAAGCACAGGCTTCATCGCCGCAATGGCGATCTCGATCTGGGAATCATCAGGCTCATTGGTGGTGAGTCGCTGCATCCACAGACCGGGTGCGGACATTATCCTTGTGAAGATATTGTTGTGTCTGCCTGCGATGCGGATAAGCTCATAAGCGATGCCGACAACCAGCGGCAGCAGCAGAAGCTTTATCGCAACTCTTGCAAGAGTTGCAAGCACGGTGTTCTCGATGCCCCACCACTCGGCAGGCTGTATCGGGATGATCGTATAAACGAGAATGCTCACCAGCAGCGAAAGAATAATAAAGCTGGTACCGCAGCGGGGATGGAATCTTGTGTGCTTCTTCACGTTCGCCACAGTAAGCTCCTCACCCGCTTCATAGCAGGCGATGGTCTTATGCTCTGCGCCGTGGTACTCGTATGTGCGGCGGATATCCTTCATGCGTGCCACTACTGCCATGTACGCCACGAACAGTATCATTCTGAGGATGCCCTCAAAGGTGGACTGCCACACAGAGATGTCAGCCTCGACCACTGTCTCTATCAGATCGTATATCAGCGAGGGCAGGAATGCGAACATGAACACCGCAAACGCCACTCCGATGACCATTGCAATAGCCATGATAACGCCCATCAGCTTATCGCCCAGCTTGTCCTCCAGCCACTGCTCGAACTTCGTCATTTCTTCCTCGCCGTCATCATCCAGCATGCCGCTTTTTTCAGCGGACTTCATCATGTACTTGTAGCCTTCCATCATGGAGGTTATGAAATTGATGCTGCCACGGATGAACGGAGTCTTGTTATACCACTTGTTGGGCTTCAGCTCCCATTCCTCCACGTCGATGCCGCCGTCCTTCATGCGCACCGCCATAGCCGCCTTTGACACGCCCTTCATCATTATTCCCTCGATAAGTGCCTGACCGCCTATCTTGGTCATCTTGCAGCATTTTTCCTTCTTATTGCTCATTGTCATTCCTTTCCCGCTTAACTATAAGCGGCAGTGTGATGGTTACAGTTGTTCCCACATTCAGCTCACTCTGTATATCTAATGAGCCGCCGTGCATGGTTATTATCTCATCCGCAACCGCAAGACCGATACCAGATCCGCGGCGGGTGCTGTTTGCTTTATAGAACTTCGCCTTTACCTTGGGAAGATCCGCAGCAGCGATACCGCAGCCTGTATCGGATACGCTGATGTGCAGCATATCCTCGTCCTTCTCAACGCCGATGGTTATCACAGCGCCCTCGTCGGAGTACTTTATAGCATTATCTATAACATTGATGAAGACCTGACGCAGCCTGTTCTTGTCGCCGTATACCATGCAGAAGAACTCAGGCTCGCTGTAGCTGATGGTCTTATTTTCCTTGCCTGCCTTGTCGTAATATATCAGCAGTGCGTCGTCCAGCTCTGCGATGATGTCAGTGTTCGCCATCTGCAGGGTGAATTTGCCGTTCTGTATGCGTGAGAAGTCCAGCAGCTCCTCCACCATGCCCTCAAGGCGCTCGGTCTCGCTGGTTATAACCTTCATACCCTTGCCAAAGGTAGCCTCGTCATAGCCGTGGGCAAGCGTTTCACTCCAGCCCTTTATAGCTGTGAGCGGAGTTCTCAGCTCGTGAGATACGGAGGAAATGAAGTCGTTCTTTATCGCTTCTGAGTTTTCCAGCTCGTCCGCCATATCGTTGAACACCTTGGAAAGCTCGCCTATCTCGTCATTGTTCTTTATCGCAATTCGCTCGGAGAAATCACCCTTGGCAAGCTTCTGTGCCGTAGCGCTTATCTCCACCAGCGGCACGCAGATGGATTTTACGAAATACAGACCCGTAAACACCACCAGCAGGATAACACCTGCGCTTACCGTCATTACCACCGCCATTATCACCGAAAGCTGCTCATCAATAAGGCTGAGCGAGGTGACAAATCGCAGCGCCTTGAAGCTGACGCTAGGCTGCGGAATCGTAACAGTCACGGCAAGCACCTTTTCGCCGCCGTCGTTTCCTATGAAAACGCCGAGACCGTCCTCAGCTCTCAGTGCCTGCTCATAATCTGGCATGTTGTAGCTGCTGTCGGGAGAGAAGCCACTGGAGGAAAGCGTTACCTCGCCGTTTCCGTTGATGGACATAAGCTCCATCTGATCCTTCTTCTCGAAGTTCTCGATGACCTCACGCACCTCGCTTGAATAGTTCACCGCAAGGTCCTCGTAAAGCCTTGCAAGAACTGTCGCAGTGGTATTCGCCTCGGAAACGAGATAATTCTCCGCCGTGCCGTAATAATACTGCCTTGTGAAATAGTAAACTCCTAAGTTCACAAGTATCAGCAGCACGCCTACGACACTCAGCGTATTCATCATCCAACGCCATGCGATAGAGCTTCTCGGCGTGATGCCCCTGCGTGAAGGCACTGTTCTTACCAGTTCACTCATATCATGCATTCCACTTGTAGCCAAAGCCCCAGATGGTCTGGATATACTTCGGGTTGGAGGGGTCTTCCTCTATCTTCATGCGCAGACGTCTTATATTAACGTCAACCACCTTGTCATCGCCGTAATAAGCGTCGCCCCAGATATGGCGGAGTATCGTCTTTCGATCAAGAGCAGCGCCCTTGTTCTTCAGCAGATATTCCATGATGTGATATTCCACCTGCGTAAGCTCGATAGGCTCGCCATCCTTGCTTACGGTGCGGCTCTGATAATCCAGCACGAAGGGGCCTGAAACTATGTTCTTGACCTCCTCCTGACGGACGTGATTAACATTCACACGGCGATAGATAGCGTCAACTCTAGCCACCAGCTCCGATGGGGAGAAGGGTTTTGTAACATAATCATCTGCGCCTATCATCAGGCAATTGACCTTATCCATCTCCTGACTCTTTGCAGAGAGCATGATGATGCCTATCTCTGAGCTCTGCTCCCTTATCCAGCGGCACAGCGCAAAGCCGTCCATGCCGGGCATCATTATATCAAGGAGAGCCACGTCGAAATCACCCTCCTGCTTGCGGTAGACCTCAACGGCTTCCTCGCCGCTGCCGACATCCACCACATCATATCCCGAACGTCTGAGGTTTATAACCACAAAGTCGCGGATGGCTTCTTCATCTTCACAAACAAGTATACGTTTCATGATTATTCCCTTTCGTCACAACAGAATAAAGCTGTCCTGAAGCTCGCTCATGCTGAGAGCAAGCTTACCTGTGTCATATCCATCTGCCTGATAGCAGTAATAGAGGCTGTCCTCATTGGCGCCGATGAGGGTCATGCCCGTCACCGACTTCTGAGCGCTGCTGTCGCCCTTGTCCACTATCTTTATGCGCATAAGCTCAGTGGATTCATCCACTGTAAGTCCCTTTTCCTGTGAATACGCAATGAAGATTATCTCGTTCTCCAGCAGGTTCGGCACCGCAGTTACTATACCGTACCAGCGGTTCGGGAACATCAGCGCAAAGCTGTATTTGCTGCTGTAGTATCCGTAATGCTCCTGCAGGATGCTGTGGAAGCGCACGTTGTACCACTGCACTGCACACAGCTGCTCGTTCTTTGCGAGAGTCTCGTAGCCCGGGAGAGGAGTCATGCTGGGGATCTCCATATATCCGTCGCCGTCTATGTCCGTACAAAAAAGATCGGCAGTGTAATCATTGGAGAAGCGGCTGATAACTCCGCTGTCAGGGCTTACGAGGCTGTTGCCCGAGCAGTAGATAACATCTGTGCCGTACTGTCCCTGACCTCTCGAATAATCAATATAAAGAGCAGGCATATTATTATCGCCCGTGCCTTTGGTAACTCTCAGTATCTCTGCGTGAGAACCTGCAAGCTCTGCCTGACTCATACGCTTTATCTTTCCGCCGCTGCGGCTGAACATATAGGCGGTGGAGATTCCCGTTGCCTTGTCCGATACCACGGTTACAAGCTCGTTGCGCCCATCAAGATTAAGATCAATCACCTCAAGGCAGGAATAGAAAGAATTATACAGTTCATTAACGATTCCATCAGCATAGTTCATCACGCTGAATGCCTTTTCCGTCTGATTAAGCATGGTGTAGCGCACCACGATATCCACATTATCACCGTCACCGATGCTGGTGAAGCCGAGGCTCTCCACCTCGCTGCCCATGCAGGCGATATCGTATACTGCCTGCCATCTTCCGTCATACTGGTCAAGCACCTTCATTCGAAGTCCCGATTCGCCCGTCTGAACGGAATCGGAAGCATAGAACACCATCGCCTCATCGCTCGGCTCGCTGTCTATATTCCTCACAACAAAGGCTGAACGGAAATCACCGCTCTTGGGATATTTCAGGCTGATACCGCTGCCGGTGCTGCTTATCAGAGCCTGATATATTTCGTTCTGCTGCTCATCAAGCTTCGGCGGCACAAGAAGATTATCCACCGAAACACCCGCCGAGCAAGCAGAAAGCATCATCGCAGCCACCAATGCGGCAATAGCTTTGAGTTTCTTCACAATGTTCTCCTAACGCCGGGCTATCAGTCAGGCGGGAAAATGTCCCACCGACTAGATATAGTAATACTTAATATCATTATATCACAAATATAGAAATAATGAAAGTGTTTTTTCGAAATTTTAAGCGAATTTTCATATTTTCTCAAAAATATGTCCACACTTGCAATTTATGCCGATCTATGATATATTAAATTAAGGCAAGGAGGCGATATCATGGAGGATATGTGGCTGCACTATTTCACGGACGACGACAGCTTTCCGTTTTTC
Organism: Oscillospiraceae bacterium; assembly: GCA_045532595.1. Classification (GTDB taxonomy): domain Bacteria; phylum Bacillota; class Clostridia; order Oscillospirales; family Ruminococcaceae; genus CAG-115. The sequence goes on from JAZSGG010000070.1 coordinate 15,479, forward strand.
ATACAATACGGCGGACACGAGGAGAAGATGTTCATCCACGGTCATGCCGATTTCTTTGAGCTTGTGATAGTTATGGACGGCTCCGCAGATCACGTTGTGGGCGACGAACGCTTCGCAGTCAAAAAGGGCGATGTTTTCGTCATGGGCAAGGATATACAGCACGGCTATGACAACACCGTGAATTTTCGCATCTGCAATATAATGTTCCGTCCTGATGCACTGCTGAACGGCGACAATGATATCAAACAATGCACGGGTTTCCATGCGCTTTTTCTGCTGGAAGCGCAGCTCAACAACGCCCAGAGCTTCAAGAGCCGCCTGAAGCTGGCTCCTGCGGATTTCTCTGAGCTTGAGCATCTGCTGGATCAGACGATGAGGGAATATTCCGCTGATCGCCCCGGAAAAAAGACTATGCTTCTCTCCTGCTTCATGCAGATAGTGGTGAAGCTCTCACGCCTGTACGACGCTCCCGCAAAGCAGCGTGAGATAAGCGGCATTGCAGACGCTGCGGCCTTCATGGAAAACCACTACATGGAAGATATCACGATAGAGCAGGTACTGGAGATATCGCACTATTCACAGCGCCATTTCATCAGGCTGTTTTCCTCGGTATACGGCATAACGCCGCAGAAATATCTTATGAACATCCGCATACGCAGGGCATGTTCACTGCTGAAAGAGAGTGCGCTGCCGGTCACAGAGATAGCACTGCGTTGCGGCTTCAGTGATTCCAATTACTTCAGCCGTGCCTTCAGAAAAGCAAACGGCATAACGCCATCGCAATACAGGAACGCCTCGGCGATAGATGGGTGATACATAAATCGGACTTTGAAACGCAGAGCGTTTCAAATTAATTAGGAATGAGGAGTGAGGAATGAGGAATGAATGTGTCGGCTAACGCCGACAGATTTTAAAACGGCTGCGCCGTAACGCCGCACGGTATTGCGGCGTAGCCGCATTTTGATTAGTCCCCGAAGGGGACACCGAAATTCCTCATTCCTAATTCCTAATTCCTCACTGAATTTGACGAGCTTCGCTCGTCAAATTCTGATTTATCGCTCGCAATTAAAATCAATATCATATGTAAGCTTACAAAAAATGAGCCTGTTCGTTTCAAGTATCATAAAAAATCCTTAAATCAATCCGAAATGCCTCGCGATAACATCGCAGACCTCTTCCCTTGTATCCTTTCCGTTATCCTCTCGTACAACGGTGAAAAAGCCGCTGTCTGCTAACTCATCGTATTTTTCCTTTCATTGTTGGTGAATGCTTATTATCTGATGTATCAAGTTTAGCATATTTTGATGGGGAAGTCAACATAGAGAAACAGCGGAGAATTTACTCTCCGCCGATGCTTGTATTTCTCAGAAAAAACGCAGGATAATGGTGTTTTTACGACAAAAGCCGCACTCGTGAAAGTACGGCTTGAATTTTACAGCGGTCTGTGCTTCATGATAGCCTCTGTAACATCCGTCAGCACAAGCTCGCCGTGCTGGTTGTAGGCTTCAATGGTTATCTCCACAAGTCCGTTGCGGGGATTTCGCTCAACGCAGGCGGTGACGGTCGCACTGCCCGTCAGGACATCCTCGGCAAAAACAGGCTTCAGCCACTCGATCTTTGTGGACTTGCCGGCGATAAGCTCCTCACCGAAAATATCCACCTCTAAATACTTAGCCCACACCGACATAAAAGACATCACTCCAGGGGCGATAAGCCTGCCGAAGGGCGTGGTCTTTGCGTATTCCTCGTCGGTGTGCAAGGGGATGTTGTCGTAGGTACGGGCAAAATCCAGCATCTTTTCCTACTGGGTTTGCTGTTTTTGCGAAGCAAAATCGCCGACCCTCCGTCGGCGAAAGCGAACATCGGGAGCAGGGTGAACGCTTGCGTTCATTCGGCGACCCTCATTAGCTATTACGGCAGGCGCGATCTCTATCGTCATGCCGAGTTGTATATCTTCAAAGTACATTTTTGTCTCCTTTGTTTCTTTGTTGTGATCTAAGTGTAGCATATTTGTGAGGGGATGTCAATGACGCTGTAGGCTTCACTGAAGAAGAACCGGACGACCGTGAGCGAGAGATAATTACAAACGCTCCGGTATTCCGAATTGTTCATGGTGGTCTCCGCTTCAGAATTCTGCAAAAAAGTATAATTATTCAACAAATTATTCTATTTCTTTTCTTTGCTGAACGTATTATACTATAAATAAGGTTATTACCTAAATCAAAAAGGAGTTGACACTATGACCAGATTCAGAAAATCCGCATCTTTTGCACTTGCTGTTACGATGATAATGACAATGTCTGCCTGCGACGAAAGCACTTCGCAAGGAATATCCGCTCCTGCTTCAACGCTTCCTGCAAGTACCACAACCACGGTTGCTGTTACCACCACAGATCCTGACGAAAATGCCGCTACCGACGCAGAGGTCAGGGATATTAACAACACTGAATATGTACCAAGCGGAAATGCAGGTGTTGTCAAGTTCCTCGGATATAACGATATCCGCAGCCGTAACACTGAGGTGTACAGCATCTTTACCTCCGAGAAGTACGGCGGTGAGATCGAATATATCGCTACTGCGAGCGGCGATGCTTATTTCGAAAAGCTCGGCGTACTCATTGCATCAGGCGATTCCCCTGACTGTACTACTTATGAGTGGCAGTCCTTCCCGTATGGATTAAAGAAGAACCTGTATGAACCGTTGGATGAGTATGTTAACCTTGAGTCTCCTTTGTGGGAGGGAATGGCGCATCTTGCGGAAGATTTCGTGTATGAAGGCAAGCACTATTATTATCCTTATCAGATAATTACAAACTTTGCGATCAACTATAACCGCAAGGCTGTTATTGAGTCCGGACTTACAGATCCGTATGACCTGTATCTCCAGAACAACTGGACATGGGATACTTTCAGAGATCTTTGCGTTGAGTGGTGTAATCTGGATGACGAGAAGATCGGATATGCAGGCACTCATGCTATGAGCTTTGTTGCCACAACAGGTACCCCTCTTATCGACGTCAGAAAAGACGGCACTATAGTTAACAACATCAACGATCCCAACTTAGCCCGTGCAATGCAGTTTGCTTCCGGTCTTTATCGTGACGGTCTCGTTTATCAGAACGAATTTGCTGATTGGCTCTCTCCTGAGCTGTGGGCGAAGAATTCTGACAGAGTTCTGTTCTATGGCATGAATCCCGATTGGGTCTATGATGAGGCATCAGGTGCTGTTCAGAACCTGAAAGGTGTTGAAAATGACATTTGCGGTGTAGTATCCGAATTTGCATTTGTTCCGTTCCCTCGTGATCCTTCCTCCGAAACATATACTATCGCTTATGATACATTCGGATTTATGGTACCCAAGGGTGCAAAGAATATTGAAGGCGCTATCGACTGGATCCACCTCAACAGAATCTATGAGATCGATCCCGAAGTAAGAGCAACAGCCCGTGACAGAGCCATTAATCCTCCACCTGTTTATTATGTTACAGGAAAATATGAAGGCATGCGTAAATGGGAGCTTGTATGGGATCCCGAACTGTATGACCTCTGGATAGACATGAAGGATCCGACCAAATTCAACTTCGTGTTTGAGGACTGCAACGGCTTTGACAGCGAGCTCATCACAGCCAAAGACAAGCTTTTCGGCGGACCGCTGTTTGACGGTGACTCATGGACGCAGCTCAGCGAGGAGTATGCTCCCGTTATAGAAGCTATGATAAACGAGTACAGATGATCTTTCTATTATCAGAAAAGGCGTTCCGAAAGGAACGTCTTTTTGTTATAGTTGCCACATGCGGTCTTAAAATAATATAAGTACACACAAGTACTTAATATATTAAGCAAAATAATACAAGTATTCTGCAAATGAGTTTATTGCAGGGTACTTTTAAAAAGAGTATAATTAAATTATAGACCAACTGTGAAAAGGAGAATAAGCTATGATAAAGAAGATACTGTGCGTTGTCCTCGCGGCGGTCATGCTCTGCACCTGTACAGGCTGCGACACACCGCTGTTTACAAAAGATAAGCCGCTGACAGCCTCAGAAACTGCAATGCGCATGGGCATGGGACTTAACCTCGGCAATACCATGGAAGCCTACGAAGCCACCGATTGTGATAAGACATACTACGAATGGATACCTGTCGTTGGCGATGACCGACCTATCGATTACGAGACCTGCTGGGGTGCTGTTGAGACAACACAGGAGGTCATAAACGGAATCAAGGCAGAGGGGTTTGACACTGTTCGTATTCCTGTTTTCTGGGGCAATATGATGGCAAATGACGGCACATATACGATAAACGACGAGTATATCGCCAGAGTCAAAGAGATCGTAGACTACTGTTGCAACGCTGATCTGTATGCGGTAATAAACATCCACCATTTTGACGAGTTCATCATCCGCCGCAACAGCGATGACAAGTGTGCGGATATATTCTCAAAGCTCTGGACGCAGATAGCCGAGTACTTCAAGGACTGTCCCTATACAGTAGTATTTGAGGGATACAATGAGTATCTTGGTGGAAAGCGTTTTGACGAAAACGGTGAACTGAAAGAACTGAGCGAAGCGGAAGGCTTTGCCATGACAAACACACTCAACCAGACCTTTGTTGATGCAGTACGAGCAACAGGCGGCAAGAACGCCGAACGAGTACTGATAGTTTCAGGCTACTGGACGAACATAGACAAGACGACCTCACCCGAGTTCGTGATGCCGACGGATACTGTTTCTGACAGGCTTATGGTGTCCGTACATTATGTGGATAATATGATGTACTGGACTAACAGGATCGGCGGCGATGACTGGGTAAGATATATCGACGATCAGGTAGGAAAGCTAAGGACTGCCTTTTCCGACAGGAATATACCTGTGTTTGTAGGAGAAACTTCAGTAAACTATCCAAGGAGCAATTTCGACAGTAACGCAGGCTATTCGAAATCCCACGAATGTGTCGACTATGTTATGAGAACTCTGCTGATAAACGGCTTTGTACCCGTCATCTGGGATGTTAACAACAATTTTTATTCTCGTACAGAGTATCGCATAAAGTCGGGTGCAGACAGAATGGTGATAAGAAAGATATCCAATGAGCTTCATGGAGTGACCGAAGATATGGACAGTATTGATTTTACCGATGTTGTGGATCCTGTTGAACTGCTGGATATGGGCACACGCTCCACAATGGAATATGTGCGTGATATGGGTATCGGAATAAATCTCGGAAACACCTTTGACTGCATGGGCGACTGGTATTCCACAGGCGGAACGCCGGGTGAAGTAGAAAGAGCCTGGGGCAGCCCCACAATAACGCAGGAGATGATACAAGGCTATGCGGACGCAGGCTTTGGTGTGATGCGACTTCCTGTATCATGGGCAAGCCTTATGGATCCCGAGGGAAATATAGATCCTGCATTTCTTGACAGAATCGACGAAGTAGTAGGCTGGATACTTGACAGCGGAATGTACTGTATCCTGAACTCCCATCACGACGGATGGTCAGAAAAATTCCCTGAGGACTATGACAAGGCTATGAAGATCTACGAAAACGTGTGGACGCAGATAGCACGAAGATTCAATAAATACGGAGAAAAGCTGATGTTCGAATCAATGAACGAGGTCGGTTTCGACAGCATATGGAATCAGTATGCGGGAACAGAAGGCAAGCAGGAAGCGTACGATATATTCAATGCGATCAATCAGAAATTTGTTGATGTAGTGCGTGGCTCAGGTGCCAATAACGAGAAGCGACATCTGCTTATAGCATCTTATTGGACATCAGTCGAGCGTGCATGTGACCCTATGTTCATACTACCGAATGATCCTGCGGAACGCATGGCGGTTTCTGTACATTACTATGGTCCCTCCACTCTTACCCTGCTGACGCATGATGCAGACTGGGGTAAGGCTCGCACCGACTGGGGCAGCGAAGCAGATTACGAAGAACTTAATATGTGGTTTGATATGCTGACGGAGCATTTCATCAGCAACGGCATTCCCGTTATCGTGGGAGAATTCGGATGCTTCGGCGGCAACAAGACTCTGGAGACCCGTGTGCAGTGGATGATGGATGTGGCTAACGCCTCGTACAGCAGACAGATATGCCCTGTACTCTGGGATACCCCGGGCGGCGAATACATGCGTTCCATCTGCACTTTCAAAAACCCTGAGTTTATTGAATCCCTGGTCGGAATCGCACAATAACAATGACATAGAAACACGGGAGCAGTACACGTCTGCTCCCGTTAATTTTTCAGAATCTGTTTAAATGTTCTTTCGCAGTATCAACACATACAAAAACAAGAAATACCCGTAGGACAATTGTTCTTCGACAATTATCCTACGGGCAGTTCTGTCAGGAAACATTATTTCTGATACTCAGCAATGATTGTATCAACAATTGGTGCATATTCCTCGCTGAGCTGTGTCCAGGATGCACCGTCAAACATAGGCTGCGAGAGCAGTGTGTCCATAGTCGAGGTCATCTCGGAATTGAAGCCCTTGCAGTCGTCAAAAATTAGATTGAACTTGCTGGGATCCTTCATATCCACCCACAGATCATACAGCTCGGGATCCCATACTACAGACCAGCGCTGCATACCCTTGTACTTACCCTCAACATAGTATACGGGAGTGGGATTGATAGCATCCTCACGGGCAGTTGCAAGTACATTTGCATCAGTCGCATATATTCTGTTAAGATGTATCCAGTCCACTGCTCCCTTGATGTTGTCAGAACCCTTGGGAACCATATATCCAAAGGTGTCATAAGCGATAGAATAAACATCGGAGGAAGGATCACGAGGATACGGTACAAATGCGAAATCCGACACAGTATTGCAGATATCATTCTCAACGCCTGAGGGATTCTGTATCTCGCCCGCAGCGGCTGTATATGTCCAGTCGGGATTCATGCCAAGAAACAGTATCCTGTCTGAATTAGTCGCCCACAGCTCGGGAGATACCCAGTTGCCCAGCTCATTCTGATAAACAAGTCCGTCATGTGCGAGAGTCATAACGAACTGCATAGCACGAGCAACATCGGGAGATTTAACATTATTGACGATAGTACCGTCACGCTCGATCTCAATCATCGCTACACCCGTCGTAGAAACTATACCTGTAGCATTAGCACCCGCATAGCCGATATGCTCATCATCGATATTACACCACTGTATCAGCAGATCCTTGAAGGTATCCCATGTCCAGTTGTTCTCCATATAAAGATCGTATGGATCGGTAAGACCAGCCTCCTGCAGAACCTTTCTGTTATAGTTAAGTGCAAAGTTGGTCTTTGTTTCATAGGGATAGTAGTAATGCTTGCCTTTGTAAGCGTAGTTTTCGGCAACTTCAGCAATACCACTCCACAGAGGAGATTCGGTATTGATGTAATCATCCAATGGCTCGTACATATTCTTGCTCATGCCGTGAGGGAAACTAGTCCACTCGTAGCTTACAATATCAGGAGAATCGCCTGAAGATATCATTACACCCAGTTTCTCGAAATACGCATCACCGCTGGAGCAGCTTACATACTCTATCTCGCCGCCGTATTGCTCAGTCTGGAAGATCGCATACTGGTCGGAATCACGGATATCGTAATATCCGAGCCAGATCAGCTTGCCGGCGTTTCCGTCAGGAGTATACTCAGAAGTTGTAACGTCTTTGATCTCCTTATCGGTTGCAGCATTTTCATCGGGATCAGTCGTTGTGAGAGCAGAGGTCGAAGTGGAATTTGTGATAGCGGGAGCTACTGTAGACACGCCACTGCCTGAAGAATCATCACAGGCTGTAAGTCCCATGACCACCGACACAGCAAGAACTGTGGATAATATTTTTTTAAACTGAATCATATTCGTTCCTCCTTATCATCTTATAAAACGCTCATCGTTATATCGAAATGCAGACCAGGAAGTGAAATGCGGTATTTTTCATCAAGTGCAGGACCGCAGGAAGCAGAGCCTACTCCTGCCATGCCACTGTCGATGCAAATGACGTTGTAATCACACTTCTGAAGTTCGTAGTTGTGACGCTTATCGGAAAGCTCCTCCTGTGTATACTCGGAAGCGTTGAATGAGAAGTTGTCACCCGTAAAGCATATAGTGCCTTCACTGCCGCTGACCTCTGCACTTATGCAGCCGTAATGCGAGGAATTCTCCTGCGGACGTATGTAGTCCTCGTGCATTCCGGATATCGGAGCGGTAAAGCAGCCGAAGCGGGACGCCTGATGCTTATCGATGTAGCTTTCATACGGACCGTAGCCGCAGTAGCTTGCCGTATCAAAGCATTTCGGCAGGAACATTCTGATTCCGAAGCGTGGCAGGAATGTCACTTTGTTGCTTGTCTGCATATCTGAGATGATACGCACACCATTGCCGCTGAATATCAGTCTTGTTTCACCCTTTGCAAACGGCTGATAGATGCTCCAGCCAAAGGAATGGGATATCGTAATGACCACGCTGTCATGCTGCATCTCGGCAGAGGTGCTGTATACCTTTGTCACAGGCTCGTGGAGATGTGCCCTGTACCAGTCCCATTTCATGTGGTCGTTATCGGTAGGTGCACGGAAGAAGTTGAACTCCATCGGCTTTCCGAGCAGCTCTGTTTCTCCCTTGCAGACAGAACTTATGCAGCCCCTGCGTCGGTCGACAGTATAGATAACATCGCCCACAGCGACCGTAAAGCTGAGCGCAGATTCAGTAAGGACAGGAACTTCCCTGCTTTCATCAGGCTGTGCGGACTTTATCGTTGTCAGCATTATCTGCTCAAAGCAGACGGGGTAACCCTTTTCGCACCACAGTGTATCGCTCTTTGCGGTGAAGTAAAGATTTATGAACGTATTATCAGCTGTGTAGCTTTCTGCTTCGTCTATAGGAAGCTCCGTACTGCCCATAGGCTGTACAGAGAATTCAAGAGTTCCCTCCGATTTAATTCCGTTAAGGTCGCCTATCTCATAACGGCAATCGAGCAGTTTTCCTGCATCCTCAAAGGCGAGATAGCTTGTCAGGATAAACCTTCCGTCTTCTCTGTGTACACGCACAGGACGGTATACCTGCTTTGCTTCAAGCAGACCTGTATGCGGTGTTCTATCGGGATATACGAGGCCGTCCATGCAGAAATTGCCGTCGTTGTGGCGCTCGCCGAAATCGCCGCCGTAGCCGTATTTTATCCTGCCGTCATCGGTAGTCCCCTGAGGAAGTGCATGATCGCACCATTCCCAGATACAGCCGCCGACGAAGCGAGGTGAAGAGAAGAACATCTCGTGGTAGTCCTCCAGATCGCCCGAGCCGTTACCCATAGCATGACTGTATTCACAAAGGAACAGAGGGCGTTTTTCGTCCTCTTTTTTGAGAAAATCTCTCATTCCGTCAAGGGACATATACATTATCGACACCATGTCAAGAATATCGTGCGGTGCGTCATCAAGCTTGTGGATGCTCTCGTAATGCAGGAGTCGTGTGGGGTCGGCGTACTTCACATACTCTGCCGCCGCAAGCACATTCTCTCCGTAGCCGCTCTCATTGCCCAGCGACCAGAATATGATGGACGGGCGGTTTCTGTGCTGCGTTACAAGCTTCTTTACTCTGTCGACTATTGCAGCTTTATAGGACGGCTCCTTTGCAAGCAGTGCGATACCGTTGTAGCCGTCCGACCACTGCCACTTGAAATCATTGTACACCTCAACACAACCGTGGCTCTCGAAATCCGCTTCCGCTACCACATACAGACCGTATTCATCGCACAAGCGGTAGAACATAGGTGCGTTAGGATAATGCGAGGTGCGGACAGCGTTCATATTATGCTGCTTCATCATGGCGAGATCTTTTCGCATCTGTGCTTCGCCTGCGTAATATCCGCTCTCGGGATAGCTGTCGTGGCGGTTTGCACCCAGCAGCTTTATCGGAGTGCCGTTCAGGGTAACGACACCGTCTGTAACCTCTATCTCCCTTATACCGACTTTTTCGCCTATCACTTCATCTGCTGTGCTTATGAGCAGAGAGTACAGCACAGGTTTCTCAGCCGACCACAACTGCGGCTCGTCTATGACCATGCTTACGGTAGTACCCTCCTGAGCCTTTGCGCTGAATACCGTACTGCCGTCGGGGGCTGCAAGGGTGATATCAGCGTCGCTGCCCTTTACCTCAAAGCCGAACACAGCACTGCCGTCCCTGAGTGCTGTGGTTATAGTGTAGTCAGTAATTCGTTTCCTCGGACGTGATACGACATACACATCACGGAATATGCCTGAAAGACGTATCTTGTCTTGATCCTCCAGATATGTACCATCGCACCATTTAAGCACCGTTGCGGTAATGAGGTTGTCGCCCACGTTGAGAAACGGGGTTATATCGAACTCGGAGAACGCATGAGATACCTGAGTATATCCTGCGAACTCGTCATTCACAAACAGATACAGACAGCTGTCAACGCCCTCGAATGTCAGCAGACGGTCATTACCGTCAGGGGTATATCTGTATTTCCGCTGATATACTCCCACAGGTGTATCATCGGGAACATACGGCGGATCGTAGGTTATGGGATAACAGATATTTGTATACTGCGGCTTGTCGTAGCCGTGAAGCTGCCAGTTTGACGGCACAGGGATAGTATCCGTAAAGACTGCATTGATGAAATCATCCTCGAGGTCGATGACACTGTCATAGTATCTGAAGCCCCAGTCGCCGTTGAGCATTTCAACGCATGACGAAGCCTCCTTTGAGGAAAACGCATCCTCACCCCTTGCAAACGGAATGAACCAGCAGTGGTCCTCCTGTGTACCGATATGCAGCGCCGCGGGATCCTCGTGATATATAAGCCTGCTTTTCGGGCTTCCTTTAGCTGAGATCAGTGCTAAATTCATATATGACCTCCGTCAGTCAAGTATTTCATACACTCCGATAAAGGATAATGTGGGGGCTACTCTGGAATCTGTGATGCGAATAGTAAGCCTGTCAGCCTTTACACCATCTTTCAGCGGGATAATGCGCTTATAGCCAACAACAGTGCCGCTGTATATCTCCTCGGAAGCATCGCCAAGATGGGCGGTCACAGTAAAGCTCTCGATACGCTGACTAAGGCGGATATTCTCTTTGAGGACGATGTTTGCAATATCAACTGGCTTGTCCCAACGGATGTCTATTGCTGCTGTTGTAACTCCGTCAGCAGTGCGGAAATAGCTGTCGTAGCTGTCACAGCGAACGTTCTCAATACCATATACGTCAAGTGCGGAATCACAGGACAGCACCGCATCATCCAGAACATTGCGGCTGAAATTCTTACGCAGATATTCGCCTATTTCCTCTAATCGCTTCACGTCGTTTTCGTGGAACAGACCATCGGGTGTGGGCGGAATATTCAGCAGGAATGTCGCATTTCCGCCGACAGAGCAGTTATACACATTGATGAGATCATCAAGCGACCTCACCTTGTCGTCCTCGTGATCGTGATAGAACCAACCCGGACGGATGGATGTGTTGACTTCCGCAGGATACCATACAAGATCTGTCTCTCCCTCAAGTATCTCACGGCTGCCGAGATCACCGTCCCATGCATGTATCTGACGCTTGCGGAACTCTTCGTTATCTTCATGCTGGCTGTTCTCGGCTATCTTCTCGGTGTCCCTTGTGCGGGCAGGTACTACGCTCCATTCTGCCTTGCGGGTATATCCCGCCTCGTTGCCGCACCAGCGGATATCGGGGCCGCAGACGTTAATGCAGGCATTGGGCTGTAATTCTCTTATAGTAGCGTAATATCTGTCCCAGTCGTAATACTGCTTCTTGCCGTTCTCGCCCTCGCCGCAAGCTCCGTCAAACCATACCGAGAACACCTCGCCGTAATTCGTCAGAAGCTCTGTGAGCTGACTGATAAAGTAGTCGTCGTATGCCTTGCCCTGTCCGTAAAGCTTACAGTTTCTGTCCCACGGGGAGAGGTATACACCGAACTTTATGCCATGTTTTGCACAGGCATCGGATACCTCTTTAACCACATCGCCCTTGCCGCCCCTGAAAGGAGAAGAAGCAACGGAATGCTCGGTGTACTTACTCTGCCACAGGCAGAAGCCGTCATGGTGCTTGCAGGTAAGGATGAGTCCCTTCATTCCTGCGGACTTTATCGCTCTCACCCACTGTTCAGCATCCAGCTTTTCGGGGTTGAAGATTTCGGGGGATTCCTTGCCGTCACCCCACTCAAGTCCCGTAAACGTGTTTACTGTGAAATGGACGAACGCATAGAACTCAAGCTGCTGAAAGCTGAGCTGTCGTTCGGAGGGAACGGTCGTTATCAATAATTCATCAAAGCTCATATAAATCTCCTTTCAAGGCATAAAAGCTGTTGTTATATAAAGTATAATATATTTCGGCTCCGAATTGAATATAAATATTTGCAGATATGTTGTATTTTTTTGCAAACCAAGCAAAATTGTTTATTTGTACAATTTCGCAGAAAACTCTCTGTGCAAAATAAACATAGATGATATTTCAGGGAAAATCCGCTTGTATTTTTTTGTTGACCGTGATATACTTACACTATATTGGAGGTGTATGTTCATGCTATATCAGAGTCAGTTTCAGCGGTCAGAGCCGCCGTCAAAATCACATATAAGCTGTTCGGCATATGCGTCAGACGAAAAGGGCAATTATCCCCTGCACTGCCACTCCTATTATGAGATATCCTTTATCCTCAGCGGCGAACGATATCAGATATTCAACGGCAAGAAATACCGCATCAAAAAGAACACACTGTTTCTTATACCTCCGCTTGTGATGCATGGAAATGACAACATAACCGATATAGAGGATATTGTCCTCCAGTTTTCGGCGTCATTTCTCTGCAGCCTTTCCACCATAATCAGACCCGAAATGAAGCTTGTTCTGGAGGGAGAGCTTCCATACATCGAACTTAACGAAAACGAAAAAGCCTACGAGACCATGATACGTCTTGCCTCCAACAGCGAAAGAGAAAAGCTGCTGCTCAATACCGAGCCTTATGATTTCAGGCAGGCGGCTGCCATCGAGTGCAGACGAAACAGCCTTGTATTCGAGCTTGTTTCCTGCCTCTTATTAGACAAAAAGGCGTACATTTCAGATAAATACAGCAATCTCACAAAGCTTAATACGCTCAACGAGATAATCGCCCTGATAACCAACGACCCTAAAAACATCCCTGACATGAACACCGCCGCACAGATGACAGGCACCAGTTATTATAACTTCAGCCGAACATTCAAAGAAGCAACAGGCATGAATTATTCCGAATATACCAACACTGTAAGGATTGGCTATGCAGAGGGAATGCTGATGAATACTGAGCTGACGATTGCAGAGATAGCAGAGATGTCAGGTATCGATACACCCAGCTATTTCACAAAGCTGTTCAAGCAGGTGATAGGATTTTCGCCCACTGAATACCGTAGAATGTATAAAGGAACATGATCATATAAAAACGGGAGCAGTTTACATCTGTTCTCGTTTTTTCTTCGTGTAGATTTTTAATAGATTCTCAAATGGTTGCTGCTTCATCTGCTTTATCCTCCCCTGCTCATAATTCATAAGCGTACAACGGGTCGAGGTATCCATCAGCGATCCAATAGATTTGGACGCAGATAGCAACGCTCCTCCTCGACGTTGATATCTGTAGCTCCGATATCAACGTCGAGGAGGTCATGCTGAAGATAAACTCCAAGAAGCTGTACCATTTCATTGAGGAGGAACTGGATGAACGCGAACGGGAGATAATCGCCAAACGTACGGTATTCCCGATAAGAATGGGCGTATCTGCAAGCCGCTTGCTCAGCGGGAGATTGCTAAGGATCTAGGAATCTCACGTTCGTATATATCAAGGATAGAGAAACGGGCTCTGGAAAAGATCAGGGGAAGGTTTGGGTAAAATTATTGTTTTCAACACCATGCTACACAGTCCAAGTGATTGAATCGATAACTCAGCTTAAACGAAGCACGCTGTATCACAAGTCACTAGATCCCCCCCGGCTGTGCCGGAGGGCATAATACAACAAAGCTATGGGCATCGATGATACGATGCCCATTAATTATTGTCTATATACTTCTTTTTCCTACGTTTTCTTTCATCGTATATGCCTGCGTCTTTATTGAACCATCCGCACTTTCAGATGCGATATCCAGATATTTCATAACCTCATCAGTCTTTCCTGTTTTCACAAAAAGATGTGCCAGTGTCAGTGCAAGGCTATCTCTTGCGATATGATCGGATATCTGATGTCCGTCGATAGCCTTCTTTATCTTCTCAATAGCTTTCTCCGCAAAGAATACCGCAAGCTTTTCATCAAGTGAATCGCAAGCGATCCAATAAAGATTCAGCCAAAGTCTTCCTATCAGCACATTATCCCCTGCATTTACCGCTTCATTGATATGAATAGCCTGCAGATACTTCAGCACAAGCATATCGAAAGGCGTATTGAAGTGCTGGTTTGCTTCAAGAACAGGCATATGCTGCTCTTTCAATATCTGATTGATAGCATCTTTTTTGAATGCTATCATGTTAAAAAAGCTGAGATAATGATTGCTGTAGAAACAATATGGGCAACTGATTACATCAAACCAGAGAGGATCGCACTCAACATAATGCACACGCCTGTCAGGATCCGTCCTGCGTATATGCATAACGTTCCTGCGAAGATTTGTCACGCATATCTCCTCACCGCATATTGGGCAGTTTTCAAATTCTGTCTGTGTATAGAAAATATCATGCGAAGGCTTCTCAACCACATGGCTGAACGAATATACCGCAGGAATCTCAAATACGGGCTCCTGCAGATTTTTCACATAACGATCGGTCTTGTACAGCTCATCATCCAGACGACGTATCCTGATGCTCATATTTTCAAGCAGCTTGGCAGCAACATCGGGACATTTTGTAAAAAATCTGGTGAGGTTTCTTTTGGAAACAGAAACGCAGACGGTATCCTCCAGTGCAATACAGCTTGCACTTCTCGGAAGATCATCGAATATAGCCATCTCGCCGAAAAAATCACCTGACACGATGCGGCACACTTCCGCCAATGTGCCAATGGCGTTGGTGACATACACTCCCACTGTACCTTTAAGGATTATGTACATCTGATCACCGGGCTGACCCTCATAACAAATGTACTCGTTCTGCTTGAAATTCTTTGGCGTAGATATAGCCATAAGCTGCTTTACGGTTTCATCTTGAATCATAGTTTTATTCTCCTATAAAATGTATTGTGATAACTGATATCACGAGTCTGCAATCGGATAGCTATAAGAAAAAATGGACATTGCTTAACCTGTTCTTGAAAGTGTGAATACTTCACTGAAGCTCATGCCACAGTTGTATGAGTAAGTCACATCGCCAGTGATATTTGTCAGAGTATTGTTCGTACTATCATAGGTGCAGTTTGACCAGTTGCTTGCCCTGGATGCATCGAACCCATCTATCGTTGACAGATCAAAAGCAGTCGCACCTGCAGGGATTACATAAGCATTGTCATTTGCCAGGAAGGAAATCAGGTTTGTGTTATTGGAAACATCGATGTAAGCAACAGCATTATTATAGAATAGCAGATCCTCCAACATAATGTTATTAACCAAGCTCAGAGCGGATATTCCCGTATTATAACAATACAGACGTGTCAATGCGGTATTGTAGCTAAGATCAAGTTCTGTCAATCCTGTATCGTTACAATGAAGATACAGTAAATCCGTATTTTTGCTCGTATCAAGACTTGTTATTGCAACAGAATCGCAGTACAGATACTTCAAAGCGGTGTTATAGCTTAAATCAAGAGATGTTATCCCTGTACTGCCACAGTTCAGATGTGTCAACAGTGTATTGTTGCTGATATCAAGGCTTGTAACACTTGTATTCTGACAACAAAGTCGTGTCAATTGGGTGTTCTGACTGACATTGATATTTGTTAATGCATTATTATTGCAATCAAGCTCCTCTAACGCTGTATTATTGTATACATCCAGGGCTGTTATTCCTGTATTTACGCAATACAGCGACGTCAGTGAAGTATTCGAGCTTATATCAAGTTCCGTTATAGATGTGTTGCTGCAGTACAGTAGAGTTAATGCAGTATTCCGACGGACATCAATAGCGGTTACACCTGTATTGAAGCAATACAGCTTGGTCAGAACAGTGTTTTCACTGATATCAATATCGGTAAGAGCACTGTTATATCCACACTTTAAGGTCGTAAGTTCTGTGAAATGCTCAATACCCTTAAGGGATGTTATTCCACCATCCACAGATACCGAACCGTTCACATTTACCTCCGTCGCAGCCGCGATCTCCTCATCAGAGAGATAGCCATCCGTATCGGTATCGAAATTATCGCTTACATAGGTGCGGAATACCTCATCGGGGAAATTGGTAGCGTCGATAGCTACACCGAGGCTTATCGGCTTCCAGACATAATACTTGCCATCGTCTGCACAGTCGGCTTCGGTGAGGTTATAGACGTATGTAGTGCCGTCGGATTTTGTGAAAGTTCGCTCCGCTTCGCTCGGGAAGGTGTCGTAGACTACGCATTCGAGCTCGTCTCCTGAGACATTGGAAGGCACAACATAATCATTTATCAAATTGTTGCTTAATTTTAATGAACCACCCAATATTTTAAAAGCTGCATTTGGCCAGAAATACACATCATAATCTGAACCACCGAAAATTACTGAACCTCCATTTATTGTCAAGCTACCAGTCCCCAGGCTATTCATACCTTTATTGCCTTCACTGATAAATTCAAAATAACCACTATTTATGGTAACAATACCATTTATCCCAAGATTTAACGCTGTATCAGTAACACCATCGTTATTATTTATTGCGCTGCATATATTCTTATTTGCAGTTCCGTACAAATTGACAGTGGATTTTGTAATCTTAACTACGTTGCCAGAACCTGTGAAATTCACCCCATCCATGGTGATATTATGTGTACCGCTTTCAACGGAAACTGTAGCATCCACAGCAGTAGAGCTATCCCTCTGAGAGATAATATAATCCTTCACCCAAGGTTTTTCTTCAGTTGCATCACCCTGAATATATCCTGTTTCCGTGATAGTGATGTTTCCATCCTCGGTGTACAAGGTCTTTGCATCAAGTGGCTTCCAGACATAATACTTGCCATCGTCTGCACAGTCGGCTTCAGTGAGGTTATAGATGTATGTAGTTCCGTCTCCGTTTACGAAAGTACGCTCGGCTTCATCCGGGAATGTATCATAGATGATACATTCAAGGTTATCACCATTAGCATTCACAATTGCTTTTTTAGAACCTTCTGACATACCGTCAATACATAATGAACCACCCGTTATGATAAATTTGCTATTCTTACCATTATTCAATGATTGAGAAGAATAAATGCTTCCACACTCAAAATAAAAAGTACCACTGTTACTAATTGAAAATACTGTATTTGATGCAATATAATAAACACCATCTGCTACACGCATAGTGCCAGAATTTACTATACCATATGCCATATTCTGAGTGTTTGTATCATTACCAAAAACATATTCGCCGTTTAATATATCAAGCTCTCCCTTATTCCAGAAACCAACAACTTGACCAGTATCAGATTTATCCATATAATTTACATTGTTTCCTGTCAGGGTTACTTTTGCACCTTCAGATACAACGAACACATTATCGGTAGTTGAAATATTCACTCCATCAAATGTAATATTATGCGTACCGCTTTCAACGGATACTGTAGCATCCACCGCTGCAGAACTATCCCTCTGCGAAAGAACATAATCACCCGTGAAAGCATACTCCGCAGCCATATTGCCCTGTGTGATACCTGTTTCAGTGATGGTGACTGAGCCGTCCTCCATGAATACAGTGCCATCGAATACAGGCACCCAAACATAGAACTTGCCGTCCGATGCGACGTCAGTCTCGGAGATAGTATATGCATACTCAGCGCCGTTCCAACGGGTGATGTCCGCAGCTGCAGGCAGTGTGTCAAACACCTTTGACACAAGAGCTTCACCGTCAGTGTTGGTGACCGCATCACCTGTTACCGTGGAATTCGCAGCGCACAGCGAGCCGCCTGTAACAACAAACGTCTTGCCTGCATTATTGGTGATATCATCAACCGCGCCGCCCTTTGCTGTCACTGAGCCGCCTGTCTGGGTATAAGCGCCGTTGTTGTAGATGCCGTAGCCCCAGATGGAGCTTCCTACGCCAACCGCATTCAACCTGCAACCACTGACATTCATGGTGCTCTCGTTGTCCACACCTGCGGAGTCACCCTGAGCATATATATCTCCTCCGCTTATAGTCAGCGTTCCCGAATTGTAGATTCCGAAATTATCCGCAGCAATGCTGTACTCTCCGCCTGTTACAGTAAGAGTACCCTTATTATATATGCCGCTTATTCCCTGTACAGTTGTTGTGAACACATTCTTTCCATCACCTGTCAGTGAAACTGTTGCGGAAGTGGCAATGGTAAGCACATCGCTGTCGGATGTGATATCAACGCCATCAAGAATAATATTGTGAGTACCACCCACAACATTGACAGAACACTCAACAGCATCACTGCTGAACTGAGTAATGGTATAATCACCTGTCCAAGGTGTCTCTGCTGTTGCATCACCCTGAGTTACACCTGTAGCAGTAATGATTATATCGCCCCTGTCGGTATAGAGAACTCCATCAAAAGGTGTTTCTGCTGCGGTCCTTGTAAGAGTGAATACCGCAGTATGGCCATATCCACAATCATATACATAGGACACATCGCCTGTGATGTTTGTGAAAATACCCGTTGCCGCATCGTAAGTCGCATTTACTGCATCAGATATTTTTGAAGGATCAAGACCTGTTATCTCCGCAACATCAAATTTAAGGGCATTGCTTGGGATAGGATATTTATTTTCGTTGGCAGAAAAAACATCAAGAGTACGGGCAAGATTTATATGCGAAAGACTGCTGCCAACGCAATACAGAGTATCCAATGCGGAGTTATTGCTCACATCAAGCACGGATATTCTGGTGTAAGAGCACCGCAGATATGTCAGCGCAGTATTCTTGCTGATATCAAGACTTGTAATTCCTGTGTTATTGCAGCACAAAGTCTTGAGCGCCGTGTTATTACCGACATCAAGACCTATAATACCTGTGTTATCACAATACAAAGATTCCAGACTGGTATTTTTGCTGACATCAAGCTCTGTAATTGCTGTATTCTTACAATCAAGGAGTTTCAGAGCGGTATTCCTGCTTACATCCAGAGCGGTAATATCTGTATCATAGCACTCAAGTGTAACCAGTGCCGTATTATTACTTATATCAAGGCTTTTTATGGATGTATCGAAACAATACAATGTGGTCAGAGAAGTATTATTACTGATATCCAGTTCAGTAAGGGATGGATTGTAATTACACCAGAGTGTCTTCAATTCAGTAAAATACTCAATACCCTTCAATGACGCAATTCCATTTTCAGAACCGTCACCCTTAACCTGAAGCGAAGTAACCACAGCTATCTCCTCATCAGACAGATAGCCGTTTGTATCGGTATCAAAGTTATCGCTTACATAAGTTCGGAACACATCATCGGGGAAATGCTCTTCATCCACAGCAATTCCGAGATCCTCAGGTTCTTCGGTCTCACCAGTTTCACCTGTTTCACCTGTTTCGCCAGTTTCACCTGTTTCGCCAGTTTCGGGATCGTCGTTGCTTCCGCCGCCTCCGCCGCCAGTACTGCCTCCGCCACTAGGATACGACGGTACATAAGGCGGATCGACTTCACCTGTTTCTCCACTTTCACCTGTCTCTGCAGTATCGGCTGTTTCACCTGTCTCTGCGGTATCAGCGGTCTCTGCAGTATCAGTGGATTCTCCTGTTTCTGCGGTATCGGCAGTCTCAGCGGTTTCGATCGTTTCTGATGTATCGGATGTTTCAACCGATTCAACTGTTTCAGCAGTTTCCACAGTATCGATATCAGCGTCAGCAGTCTCAGCAATTTCAGGTTGTGAAGGTCCGTAAGAGGGACGAGGGGTTGTGGTGGTTACAACAGTAGTTGAAACGGGCTGCTCGATAGTTTCCTCTGCCGATTCCGCGGGCTGTTCCGTTGTATCTTCAAAAGTATCGGGAACAACAGTTTCAAAAGTCTCATTCACCACAGGTTCTTCATTTGTCTGAGCATCTGCACCTGTCATTGATGACATGGTAGTCTGCGAAGGCTTCGCTCCGTTACCGTTACCCTGTCCGCCTGAAGGTCTGTTATCTTTATCTTTATCTTTGTCCTTATCTTTGTCCTTATCCTTGTCCTTGTCGTGATCCTTATCTTTATCCTTGTCAAAGTGAGGCAGTTTACTTCCGTCATAATGACACCTTCTGGAATCGACATCAATGTTTCTTCTGCCTATCTCGTCCCAGAGCTCCTCAGTGCCGAGGAACATACCATGACCATTATAAGATGCCACATACATATCAACGATATCATCATCACTGATCTTGCCAGGATCAATAGGATCAACATGATCCTCCTCTTCCTCAATCAGCTCCTCAACATATATGGTGATGATCTCATCCATCTTGATGCAAGCCTTGAAGCCTGCGGAGATATGTACCTCTTCGTCAACCACACTTCCATCAGGCATGATCCTGCGACATACTACATCTCCGCCGAAAACATACACATTAGAGTATGCATCACCATTCGCTTCATACTTTACTTCAACACGGAAATATGTTCCACGAACAGCAAGCACCGCATTGGGAGTATTTACAACATAGCTCTCGTCGGCAGTAAGAGGTCTGGTGATCTCGTTTGTCATAGCGCCGTGCTCGAGAGATATAGTCGTCAGTCCACTGGAGGATCTGCCAAGATCCTCAAAAACAGCACGGCTGTCCTCCTCCAGCTTTATGTATTTATCGCCATCCAGCACCAGTCTGGAATAGCTGTCTGTGGATGTCGTAAGCGCATAGCCGTCGTAAAGCTTCATATCTTCATAAGCAGCATATTCACTGCCGTTATTCTCGGCAAGCACATCACCGAAAAGTTCGGAAATGCTGATACTGCGGTATCCCTTTTCACCGCCCGCCAGCAGCACCACCAGCACAACGATAATAACAACCAAGAAGGCAGCTGCTGCAATTATTATCTTGCCCTTTTTTGATTTTAGTAGTTCCATATACTCTCCTTATTTTATAAAACCATCAGATATTAATGTTACGATTGACTTGCGCTGTGCCTGTACGCCATTGGTCTCCAGCAGGATCGTCGCTCCATTCATATAATCATCATAGCATTTATAAAATTGTCTGCGATCTATGATGCCGCTTCCCCACGGAAGGTGGAGATCTGCTTTCAGATCGTTATCGTTCAGATGTACATGCCTGATATATTTTCCGAGCCTTTCCGCCCAGACCGAAGGATCTGTGGGCGATATACTTGCATGAGCGTAATCAAGGCAGATTCCGAAATTCTCATGGATACTAAGTTTATCGGCAAGTTCTCTCATAATATTGGGAGATGTATCGAACATATTTTCCAGATAAATTGCGACATCAGAATGTCTGCTCAATACCGATGACCAATAATCAGAATTCTTTTCTATCCAGCCATTGATGTATGTATCGGAATTTAAAAAGGGATTATAATTAGTATGAAACACCACAGCACTACTGCCCATCTTTTTTGCCGCCGCAATGCTCTGTTCGATGCGAAGTTCCGATATCTCCCGTATCCTGTCATCAGGGCTGAACGGTATAACATCAAAAAACGCACCATGCATCGTGCAATACGACGGTAGCTGCTTGCCGAGATAACAGTTTGCGATTTCATTCAACAGTATCTCATCATCCAGAACAGATGGTACAAAATAATCATTATACTCAAAGCCAAGATCATATTCGCCTGCTAGCTTTATACTTTCATCCAGATTATTTCTGTCAGGTATAACGAGCAACTTTTTCATATAATCTTCCTCATTTCTCAATATAATCAACTATACCTGTGACATTATAAACAAAAACGCTCTTGCTCTTTCCTTTCAGCGGTATCTCACCAATCTCATCAACAGTGATCCTGCCCTTCAACCGCTCGTACACTTTATCACTTATGTACACATTGCCTCTCGGAGCATTAGCTTCAAGGCGAGCTGCTGTATTGACCGTATCACCTATCGCAGTGTAATCCATACGGAAATCGCAGCCGATATTTCCCACAACGGCAGGTCCACAATTTACACCTACACCGAAACCGACCTTCTTGCCGTATTTCTCCATCATCTCTTTTTCGATCTTATCGCCGCCTCTGGCAATATCCCATGCCGTAAGCACTGCTTTATAAACATAGTCCTCCGTATCGAACGGGGCGTTAAATACCGCCATAGTTGCATCACCGATGAATTTATCCAGAGTTCCACCGTGTTTAAACACACATGATGAAGTGAGTTCAAGATAAGAATTCAAAATATCGACTACCTGCTCAGGCTCAAGGCTTTCGGACAGAGGTGTAAATCCTCTTATATCCACAAACATGACCGCAATATCACGATTTTCACCGCCGAGCTTAAGCTCATAAGTGCCGCTCTTTGCGATCTCGTTTACGACCTGCGGCGCCACATACTTGCTGAAAGCCTTTTCGATCTTCTTTTTTGCCGAATTTGCAATATAATAATGCAGCACTACATAACCAACTGCAACTGCCACAGCCACAATGGGAAAAATAAGAATATTAGCCGAATATCCCACATTAAACAGCACAAAGCCTGCCAGCAGCTTCAACACAACAGCTACAAGGCAAGCTATGATAGTATTTACAACAGACAACCGTTTACACAGCAACATCAAACACAAAACAAACAATGTGCAGAATATGGCATCCAGCCACAAAGGTACCGTTTCAAGCGACTTATCCTCCATTATAGCCTGAATAACATTTGCGTGTATTTCAACACCATACATCTGCTGTCCACGATCAACAGGAACATAATATGCATCCATCATACCTGCTGCATACGCACCCACCAAAACAATGCAATCATCAAACGCCTGTGCCGGTATTTTTCCGTTAAGGACATCACAGAGCGATACATTTTCATAATCAGATATATCTCCACTGTATCTGAATGCGAAAATATTATCTTCTGTCGGGTATACAGGAGTCATTCCCAGTGAATCGGCATACCGTCCATAGACAGCAGCACTGAAGCTTGGCATACGGGTACCGCTCTCATCATAATACATGAACGAACTACGGATAACACCATCGTCATTATCCATGAGCGCATTGGCAAATCCCTGATATGTCGCATCTTTCAGAGAAGGATACGGCACTACTTTATCCTGAATATACATGGCATCTTCCATAAGCTCGCCATTTTCATCAGTAACAAGCTCCTTGGAAAACACGTAACTGAAAGCGCATACCACATTTCCATGATTTCTGCACGCAGCAGCAAATGCTTCATCTGCAGATCCATCATCCGTATCGCTGAAAAGGATATCAAAGCCGATAACTGCAGGACGCACATCCTCAGATACGCATAAAGTATCGACAAGCTGTGCATATATGCTTCTGTCCCACTCAGAAAAATCTCCAAGCTCATTCATTGTTTTCTCGTCGATCTTTATGATGCGTATATCATTACTTGCACTTGAAGCATGATGATATAATACATCCTCAATATATTTATCAGATGCACCTGAAACATCAAAGAACACACATATAAATACGAGCACTGCACAAATAATATATACTAAATAGATTTGTACTTTCTTCATTTTTTCAATCTCCAATTACCACACATCAATCACACAAAATATACCATCTTATATATTATACCATATTATTGTAATTTTTGCAACTCGACAATATCTTCAATGTCTATACTTTATCAACGCTATCATTCAAGCCCCTACAAACTCATTGCCAAATAGATGTCTATATGCACAAACCGCTTGGTTATGCGGAATTTCCGCAAGACAAAGCACCAGCTTACAGAGGTATCCATCAGCGATCCGATTAATTCAGATGCAGAGGGAAATGCACTTACGCTTGCGGACATCTGCAGTTCCGACATCATCGTGGAGGATGTCATGCTGAAGATCAACTCCAAGAAGCAGTAACGCTTCATTGAGGCGGAGCCGGATGACCATGAGCGTGAGATCGCCAAGAAGCTGAGAATATCCAGATCATATATCTCGGGGATAAAAAAACGGGCACCGGAGAAGCTGAGGTGGAGATCTGAGTGGGGAAACAGCAAAGCACAATAAATTTTTACATTGCAATTTGTTTGTTTCAACAATTTAAAGTGGCACACCAATAAAATTTTATCAAAAATAAACAAAATTACAAAAAACATATTGACATCAACGATTTACAGTGGTAAAATACAGAAAACTGAACAAGTTCAAAGGCGTTGACGAAGACGGAAGCTGCAACGAATTTCCCAGAGAGCCGGGGATGGTGAGATCCCGGTAAAGGACTGCTGATTTCTTATCCCTTCCGAGCCGGAAGCCCCAAAGGTTTACACCCAGTAGGCGTTTCCCGAGTATGCTGCGTAAGTGCATAGAGGTTGTCTGACCTCGATAAGGTGGCGGATCATCGTATCCGCAATTTGAGTGGTACCGCGAGTGTTGTAATCACACCCGTCTCAAAGCAACAGAAGCTTTGAGGCGGGTTTTTATTTTCGCCTTGAAGCATAAACTTAACAGGGCGTTGCCCACAGAAAGGCGGAATGAACAATGTTATCTCTTGACAAGGTATTTAACGCACAGACGGTGCTTAAAAGCATCATCCGTGAAACAAATGTGGTGAGGGCGTATGGTATCGCTCCAGAATGCGAGCTGTATCTAAAGCCTGAAAACCTGCAGATCACAGGCTCGTTTAAGGTGAGAGGCTCGGCATACAAGATCGCTATGCTGTCAGACGAGGAAAAAGAGCGTGGCGTTATCGCATGCTCCGCAGGAAATCACGCACAGGGTGTTGCTCTTGCGGCGACCAAAAACGGCATTAAATCTCTCATCTGTCTGCCAGACAGTGCACCTATCTCAAAGGTCGAGGCGACAAAAGGCTTCGGCGCAGAGGTGTGTCTGGTGGAAGGCTGCTACGACGACGCTTACCAGAAAGCTCTGGAGCTTCGTGACAGCAAGGGTTACACCTTCGTGCATCCGTTTGACGACGAGAATGTCATCGCAGGTCAGGGTACTATCGCTCTTGAAATACTGAATGAACTTGATGACATCGACGCCATCGTAGTTCCCATCGGTGGCGGCGGACTTATCTCGGGCATCGCTTATACAGTAAAACAGATACGCCCATCGGTAAAGGTCTATGGTGTTCAGGCAGCAGGCGCACCGAGCATGTTCAATTCGATCAAGAACGATGCAATTGAAGCTCTTCCCTCTGTCTCCACCTTTGCGGACGGTATCGCAGTAAAGAAGCCCGGCGAAAACACCTACGCACTTGTAAAGGAATATGTGGATGATATCGCTCTTGTCAGCGATGAGGAGGTGGCTAGTGCTATCCTCGCACTTATTGAGAAGCAGAAGATGATCGCTGAGGGCGCAGGTGCAACGGCAGTAGCTGCGGTAATGTTTGATAAATTTGACCTCAAGGGCAAGCGTGTTGCGGCTATCGTATCAGGCGGCAACATCGACGTTACAAGCCTGTCCCGTGTCATCGACAGAGGCTTGAGGAATTCGGGACGCTCCACCAGTCTGCTTATCGAGCTTATCGACAAGCCGGGACAGCTCAAGGAGATATCCCGTATCATTGCTGACTGTGGTGGAAATGTCACAGGTGTTCACTACGAAAAAGGCAACACTGAGAGCATCAACGGCTGTTTCCTGCGTATCGAGATGGAAACAAGGGATTTTGACCATGTAAGACTGATAACAAAGACCCTCCGCAAGGAAGGCTTCAAGATCGTATAAAGAAAGGAAGATATATCATGAGCAGAAAAGTTGAAACAAATAACGCACCTAAGGCTATCGGACCGTATTCACAGGCAGTTGTTGCGGGAGGTCTTGTATTTACCTCGGGACAGATTCCGCTTGACCCCGAAACAGGCGTGCTTACAGGCGAAAACATCACCGAACAGACGCATCGTGTATGCAAAAATCTGGAGGCTGTGCTGAATGCTGCTGGAAGCTCACTCAAAAGCGCCGTAAAGACCGTCTGCTTTCTGAGCGACATTGCGGATTTTGCAGCGTTCAACGAAGTGTATGCACAGTATTTCACCGAGAAACCTGCACGCTCCTGCGTGGCTGTTAAGGAGCTGCCCAAGGGCGCTCTGGTCGAGGTAGAGGTTGTTGCTGAAATGGAGGAGCAGACATGATGCTTTCGGGTTCGGATATACTTGTAAAGACCCTTATCGAACAGGGCTGTGATACGGTTTTCGGTTATCCAGGCGGACAGATACTGAACGTATACGACAGCCTGTACACTCATCAGGATAAGATAAACCATGTTCTCACGGCTCATGAACAGGGAGCGGCGCATGCGGCTGATGGTTACGCAAGAACTACGGGCAAGGTCGGCGTAGTGATATCCACATCGGGTCCTGGTGCCACAAATCTTGTAACAGGAATTGCGACAGCATATCTTGACTCCATTCCCCTTGTTGCCATCTGCGGAAATGTTCCCACCACGCAGATAGGCTCGGACAGCTTTCAGGAGATAGACATCACAGGTGTTACCCTGCCTATCACTAAGCACAACTATTTCGTAAGCTCGGTGGAGCAGCTTGCGGATACCATCCGTGATGCATTCAGGCTGGCTAAGTCGGGCAGACCCGGACCTGTGCTGATAGATGTACCGAAGGATGTTCAGATAGCAAAGTGCGAATACAAGCCTGAGCCGCCCTCTGAAAAGGACGAGCCAAGGGCTGCAAAGGATATACGCACAGATGAAGCTGCGGAATATATCAATGCGGCTAAGCGTCCGTATGTTTACTTCGGCGGCGGACTTATCACCGCAGAAGCACAGGATGAGCTTCTCGCCCTTGCAGAGAAAACAGACGCTCCCATCGGATGCTCACTCATGGGTCTTTCGGCAATACCTACCGCACATCCACGCTTTCTCGGAATGCAGGGTATGCACGGACATTACGCATCATCCATGGCAATGCACAATGCAGATCTCATCATAGCTCTCGGTGTGCGCTTCAATGACCGAGTTACCGGCAACCGTGCGAAGTTTGCAACAAATGCTAAAATAATCCACATCGACACAGACGGCTCGGAGCTTGGAAAGACCGTCAATGCGGCGTGCGGTCTGAGAGGCGATGTGAAGCTTACATTGCAGAAGCTTTTACCGTTGCTGAATGAAAGCAAAAAGCCTGAATGGACTGAAACAATCAACAAATTCAGGCAGGAGGAAAACGACTATCTCGATAACCGTGAGGGGCTTACTCCCCGAAAGGCTATCCTCACCCTGAACAAGCACCTTTCCGAAAACACCGCCGTATGCACAGATGTGGGACAGCATCAGATGTGGTCGGCGCAGAATCTTGTTTTCAGGACTCCGAGAAGATTTGTTTCAAGCGGCGGACTCGGAACTATGGGCTTCGGACTGGGTGCGGCTATCGGTGCGGCATACGGCACGGGCGAGAGAAGTGTTCTGGTGACAGGCGACGGCAGCTTCGGCATGTGCCTCAACGAACTTGCAACAGCTGCGACATACAATATCCCCATCGTTATCATGATAATGAACAACGGCGTTCTCGGCATGGTAAGACAGTGGCAGACGCTTTTCTACAACAAGCATTATTCAAACAGCATCCTTAACAGAAAGACCGACTTCCCTGCCCTTGCCCGTGCATTCGGTGCGGACGGTGAAGCAGTCAACACACCTGATGAGCTGGATAAGGCACTGGAAAGGGCGTTCAGCGCAAATGGTCCGTATGTCATCGACTGTAAAATAGATAAGGATGAGTTCGTTCTTCCTATGCTCCCACCAGGCGGCAGCATGGATGATATTATCACAAAACTGGAGGTGCCGAAATGAACAGATATACATTAGCGGTGCTTGTCCGCAATCAATTCGGTGTTCTGAACAGGCTTACAAGCATGTTCCGCAGACGGCAGTTCAATATAAGCACGATCACCGCAAGCGAGACCGAAGCAGCTGAATTCTCACGGATCACCTTCAGCTTTGACGGCGAGGAGGAAAACAAGCAGCAGCTCATAAATCAGCTCTATAAGCTGCCTGATGTATGCTCAATCAAGGAGCTGACAAGGGAAAACTCGCTGAGCTGTGAGCTGATGCTGATAAAGTTGAAGAACGATCCTGCAACAAGGAGCGATATCCAGTCTGCGGCACAGGCATTCAAGGCAGAGACCATCGACTATTCACGGGATTCTATCGTTCTGCGTGTCATAGGAAACAGCGAAAAAATGGATGACTTCATTTTACTTATGAGAGATTACGAGATACTTGAGATCTGCAGAACAGGTACCGCATCCATTGAAAAGGGCGGTGCGATACTCCGTCAGAATCTGAATCTGTAACAACAGGAAAAACCACCCAAAAGGGCAGTACCACCTGATCGGATACTGCCCTTGTTTTATTTAGTTTTTCGCATCTCCCAGAAAGCTTTTCAGCTTTGCCAGAAAGCACTTTGAAATTGGCTTTATAATTATTCCGACAAATATAGCGGCAATAACAGTGCCTTCTCTTAAAACAAGAAGCTCACCTCTTGCGATAAATGATATCAGTGCTGCAAAACTATGATTGTCATTCAAGACATTGTCCTCCTTTGATTCCTGTTGCGGTCGCCAAACCGCTTCTATTATATCATTGGAGGACTCCTTTATCTAAAGATTTTTTATTCCATCGCTTCAAGCGGTGGTTTACTTTCGCTGAAGCTCCAACAGAAACCGGCGCAGATTTTCACTCTGCTGATGTTTCTTGTTAGGGTCTGAGTTCAGGCGGAATATCATCCATCTGATTCTCGCCGTCATAAGCCTCTATTTTTTTCACAAGCTCTGAAATGTAGCTTCTGGTCTCATCGTCATCGCTGTCAGCATACCACACCATAGCCTGGCCGAAGCCATAGCGGTCTTTCCTTGCATAGGGCACTTTCCAATCCATTATACCTCTTACCGTATACGGAAGAAGAGTACAGTTTTTGACGGGTGCAATAACATTATAGTTCTGAACGTAACCACCATCAAATTCACATTCCTGATAATTACGGTATACAGTAGCACCTTTATACCAGCCCATTACACGCTTTTCACTTTCTTTCATAGTTGCACACCAGATGACCAGAACATCATCTACACTCTCAGCGTCCTTAAGTGCCCCACAGCCTCCGATGCGTTCAATATGAAGCTGATTTTTATAATCACGGCTGGCTTTTGTCTCCACGAAGCCAAGACAATAGCAATTTCCATCGTCCAGCTTTACAGGACAGAAATTAAATTCTTCATGACCATAACCGTTTTCTTTAACATAATCGCTACCGTACTGCGGAATATCAAGGTCGCATGCACCATGATAATACTTCATATAAGATATATTGCAAAACAGAATCTTCATAATTATCTCTCCTTTATATCAAACATTAAAAATTCAGAATCCAAAAAATGATCATGCTTCACATAGTTCGGGAAAAGATGCTCCTTTTGTCTGAAAAGCTTGTTGTGGCAACGGATATCCCTGTGAAGCATCTCGTGATAGATGACGTATTTTACTGTTTCCCTGTCGACCATAGGCGAATTGAGTATCGAATTGATCTCGATATGGTCATCAGAGTAGTAATACACTCCGAAATAGCTGCTCATCGGGCGCTCCGTCCATTCTATCGACGAGATACCGTCATACTCACCGCCGAACATCTCATCCTTTACTTCTCTTACAAGCATCTCAAGATCGTGCACAGGAGTCGTGTCAAACGGTATTTTTTCGTATGGTATCTCCTCTATCACCATGTGACTTCGGTGCTTGCCGCCTGCATTGTTAAGATAATCGAAGATACACTGACGATAGTTCTCAAGGCTACCGAAAAGTTCCTTTACGACAGGATGCTTTTCGTATATCTCAGCAGGATATTCAAGGATATCACAGGAGTGCTCCTTTATGTAGCTGCTGACGATATCGGGAGATATTGCGTCACGCTCCTCGAATGTATAGCGATATGGCGGTTCATCGTTGTCCCTGAGGTTTTCCAAAAGCAGTACGATATCACGGATTTTCGGTGCTGATACGAAATTCCTGAAATATCTGCGGATGAGCTTTGCTGCTGTCTGTGCAGAAATAACATCAGGAATATCCATTTCAGAGATCATCTTATCATATCCGCTGATCTGATCCGCATACACGATAATGCGGTAATCCATACCGTTTTCGTCCACCAGCGTATACCACGCCGCAGGCACTGTGACAAGCTGACTGCTGCGTACCGACTGATACCTGATACTGTTATAGATATCCACATAAAGCTGTGCGGGGTAGGTAACAAGCTCTGCTTTGCGAGAAGCCGGCTCAGTAGTATCATCTTCCGCTGCGATGGTGCTGACGAGCCACTCAATATTGAGCCACTTATCAAATGTTTCCCACAGGTCATAGAAATCCACGATATTCAAAGTATCTGTGCCGCCTGCATTCTTACCACGCATACCTCTGCCGATCATCTGCAGAAGCAATCCCTCGCTCTGCGTAGGACGTGTCAGAAATACGGTATTTATATCAGGCACATCACTGCCCTCGGTCATGATGTTGACGTTTATCAGCACATCCAGCAAGCCGTTTTTGAAAGCACGTATCACCGCTGCGTTGTTCTCCTTGCCGCTGAATATATAGTCACAGCGCACGCCTCGCTTTCTCAGCGTTTCACAGAGTGTTATGCAATGCGGTATGTTCATCGCAAATATCAGAGTCTTGCCATATTTCTCACGCTCGTTCATATATGTATCGGCAATAAGCTGATTTCTGGAGGATGATTGTGCTATTTTTGCGACCAGTGTTTCGGGAAGCTCGCCATATTTCCTGATATATGCAGATTCATCTATGCTGATTATCGGTTCAAAGGATTCGTTGGTCTTTATACGATATGCGATCGGACGTGCCAGCACATTCTGTGCTATAAGATCGCTTAAAGATATACTGTAGCTTATGCGTTCGTAGATGCTGTTGAGCATCGCTGTACCTGCTTCTGTAAATCTTACAGGAGTTGCGGTCAGTCCCAGCAGCTTTGCACCCTTGCGCTTTTTTCTTATGGCGGTTATCACATTCTGATAGGAACGTGCAGTGGTGTGATGAGCTTCATCCACAACTATGATTACCTTTTTGGCAAGAGCCGCCCTGAGAAAATCGATATTACGACAGACAGACTGGATGCTAAGTATCATCACATTATCCTTTTTGGACAGTGCATGGGACGAACTGTGCATTCCCGATACGCATGTGAGCCTGAAATTACCGAAATCGGGGTTTTCTGCTTTGACAAGCGGACACATATTATAAAACGCCTCTGCAGTCTGGTCGATGAGCATATAGCGATGCGTCAGCCACACCACCTGATATCCGTTGCTGACCATGTGCTTCAGCAGGAAATACGCGGCAGTGCGTGTCTTGCCGCTGCCTGTCGGCATTACCAGCATACCTGAGCAATTATCCTCAGTGATGAGATCCTTGCACAGTGCCGTTACAGCATTCATCTGGAAATCGTACATCGGGATATCATCAAGGATACATTTACTGATATCAATATCGGTAATACCGGAAAAGCGGTTTTCAAAAACGTTGGCATAATCCGTTCCGCCAATATTTCCCAGCATAACAGCATAAGCCTGAGCCAACGACTTTGTAAGGGTCTTCTTAGACAGTTCATTTATTACGCTCAGATGGTTGCGGCTGTCGATCTTCATGAGCTTGCCGATCTCCAGAACCTTTTCAGGATATCTGCTCATCAGCCTGAACTCGATCTGCGTGCGGTAGCTCCTGACAAAATCCATATCAGGATATGTGCACAGCACGTTCATTGACGGTATCAGGAACTCCTTGTACTCAATGGTTGCTGGCACATGAAGCTCCTCGGGTGTCTCGGGTGCGTTAAGCACGGCTTTCAGAAAATCTGCATCAAAATTGTACCATGAAAAGTTTGACATTTTATTACCTCCTTGTCCTTTCATGCCTTGATTATAACACATCATTCCCTGAAAACCAGGACATTTGAAATGTCCAATTTAAACCTTACGTTTAAGGTACTCAACGAACTCCAGGAGCATATCGTCAAGGCTGTCGCCGTCCTCCAGCGCATTTATTACGATAAGATCAGAAAGATTGCCGGGATTGAGTGGGCCCTCCATTGACAGTCCAAAATAATAATCAGCCGTTTCCATATCCATTTTCAATCCTACTGCTATTTTATACAGAATATCCCTTGATACCGTATACTTACCCTGAAATATCTTTTTTATAGTTGAAACAGAAATATAAAGCTCACGGTCGATAAGCTGATAAAAACGCTCCATCGACATATCGGGAGTGTGATATCTTTCAAAAAGCAAATCAGTTATCATTTTGGCAAGGATAGACTGATTCTTTTTGGCTATCTCAACAACACTGCTGTCAGTCTTGTATGAGACTTCATTGTCGCTGATATATAATTTCAATTTGCTAAGCTCTGTATGATCCATCTCTGTTCCTTTCAACAACATATATTAGTAAGATATATTTATTATACAGTGATATCTGCTTAAAGTCAATTCGTCGGCAGAAAAACATAATGTAATCAAGCAAAAACGGAAGCATGCTACCTGCTTCCGTTTTTCATTACATGTTCATAAATGCTTACAATCACCGCTTAGCCCTGGACTGCCATTGTTCCTAAATAGGATACTCAGATCTCAGTTCTTTCGGTCATATTGTGTACTACTTCCTTGATAAGAAGAGGCAGGAAAGGTTTAGTGATATAGTCATCAATTCCGAGTGCCGCAAACTCCGATGAAGTGTCCAGATTTTTATCTGCCGTCATTATTACTACAGGAACACTATACTTTTCTCTTATATGCTTCAAGGTTTCCAAACCATCCATTCCCGGCATATACACATCAAGCATAACAAGGTCAAACACTTCATTTTTAAGGATCTCCAGTGCCTCAGCTCCGCTGTTTACTGATGTAAGCTCATACATAGGCTCATCCTTCATGATATGTGCAAGTATTTTGTTGTTGATGATCTCATCATCAACTGTCAGGATCTTCCTTGTCACATCTTCACCCTGACGCATTGTATAGTCCTTATCCTCATCTATCACACGAAGCATGATCTCTGCAATATCAGGGTCAAACTGAGTTCCCTTGCCCTTTTCTATTTCAGACCTTACCACATCCTGAGGCAGTGCTTTACGATAGCTTCGGTTGCTTGTCATAGCGTCGTATGTATCTGCCACAGCAAGGATTCTTGCCGCCAAAGGTATCATGTCTCCCGCCAGACCATTCGGGTAGCCTTTTCCGTCATATCTTTCGTGGTGATACTTAGCTGATATTGCAATGAGATTATTTCCCGCTATTCCACGAAGGATATTATAGCCAGTTACAGGATGTATTTTGATTATATTGTACTCTTCATCAGTAAGCTTGCCCGCCTTGTTGATTATATCCACAGGTATGCGTATCTTTCCTATATCGTGAAGAAGACCTGCACGATAGATCTCATCCTGCTCCTCCTCAGACATTCCCATGCGCTTTGCCAGCATACGGGCATACTCCGCAACACGCTTCGAGTGACCACTTGTATATCGGTCCTTTGCATCCACCGCTTCACTAAGCGCCGTTACGGTCTGCAGGAACAGCTTTTCTATTGCTTCCTGTTTTTTGATAAGTTCAGCATTCTGCTCTCTTACCGTTTGTTCAAGCTCGGTATTGTTATCGGATAAATAGTTGATATGTTGCCACTTATATGTATCCTCAATAAGCTCCAGCATATATCCGTATACCTTGTCGTTGTAGAATCGCCTGTTGAAACGGCACTCAAAGTGACGCTCATTAACGGTAAATGCAGTGGTAAATTCCTTATTATCCTTCGGGAAGGCTTTTATCACATCTTCAAGCTCATATATATCTTTGATTTGAGAATCAATATAGCATCTTTCAAGCTGAGGGAATACGCTCGCAGCCATTTTGTTACAGCCAACGTAGTTAAGACCTTTATCGAACATTATATATCCATTGTTCTGGTTTTTCTGAAGCACCTCAGCCACACTCTCTTCAATGTTATAGTGCCTCAGTCTGTGATGTATCACCAGGAAGAACCATCCGTTGAACACATATAACGCAGGCATGACCTCGAAATCAGCATTGATGAGTCTGCCCACAAAGAACAGGCTTACGTTCATAGCCTCTAAGCCGAACAAAAGAAACAGATTCTTTCGTGATACCGAACGCTTCTTTACCGTTGAATGTATCAGCATAACCATCTGAACGATTATTGCGCCATAAAGGATAAGATAGAACATAGAATGTCCTATGCCATACTCGTTGACGAGGATGGTAGAATCCCACAGACTTTCCAGATGATACTCAGTATAATAGAGATCGTTATAGCCTATTGTAAGTATCATGAAATAAACGATGAAGCTATAAGCATAGATGCCAATCCTGAACCACTTGCCGAAATCATACTTGCATATCGAGCATATCAGGAGTATCATAAGCGGAGAAGTAAAGCAGCCGCCGATATATGCCACTTTAGTAGCAAGCACCGCCTCCTGCACAGCTTCGGATAATCCGACCGCAAGATAACCTGCGTTAGATATTGCCATAATAAGCATCAGCAGTATAAAATAATAATTTATCTTTTTGTTGTCAACAACAACGATAAGGGCAAAAAGATTGATTATAGCAAGCAGTGTTGTTATAATATAATAAGCTATCACGATTTTTTCACATCCTCTGATATTATTCGGCTAAAAAACAGCAATATTATAAATACTATATAATATTATCATATATTCACACCATTTTCAACTCGCTCTGTATGTTATAATTATCTCTACGACCAATCTTCTTTTCCGTCCCTGTGCTGTTTGAGTGCTGCAAACCGCAGCAGCTGCTTGCGGGAGGATATACCCAGCTTGCTGTAGATGTTCTTGTTGTGATATTTAATAGTGTTTTCGGTAATATGGAGCGTCTCGGCGATCTGCTTTGCGGTCTTTCCCGAAAGGTACAACTCATATACCCTGTATTCGGCAGGCGTCAGCATGCTGAGATTTTCCACAAAATAATTATACTCCTCGGGGACTATCTCTTCACTGTGCTTTTCGGAAAGGCGGTCGATCTCGGCCTTGGCAAGCTCGTATTTTGCTGCCGCCTTTTCGTATTCTTCCTTTGCCCTGCGTGCTTCCTCTTCAGCAAAACGCTTTGCGTTTTCAAGATCGTCAAGCTGCTGCTCGTAATAATTATCCTTTTCTTCAAGGAAAGCAAAGAGATCGTCTATCTCACGGATACGAAGCTGCTCGCCGTAATCCTCCCTTGCCTTTACCTGCTCTATCTTTTTCAGAATGGGAGTAACGTATTTCTTGCTCATAAAGATACAGCACACCGCAGCAAGCACCGCCACTATCAGAAATATCAGCAGAATATTTATCTGACCTTTTCTCAGAAAGCTTTCATACTGCGTTTTCGGCAGCATCACGGCAACGCTGAATTCTT
This sequence comes from Oscillospiraceae bacterium, assembly GCA_045532595.1. Taxonomy (GTDB): domain Bacteria; phylum Bacillota; class Clostridia; order Oscillospirales; family Ruminococcaceae; genus CAG-115. The sequence goes on from JAZSGG010000070.1 coordinate 51,103, forward strand.
CATTGCCCAGTGTTATCTCCTTAGTAAGTCCCACGCACCTTTCATTGCTGAAATCAAACAGCTTAGAACCGTTCCTCTCCTTTATATTCAGAACGTTGTCGGCATTATTGTATCTTCCCGAGCTGAATTGTCCCGAGTAGATACCATTATGCTCATCCAGCAATCCACAGGTCTCACTGCCCCAGCGCTCATTTACGGTATTATGCGAAAGCTGAAACAGCAGATCGTTTATTTCAAAGCCACAGACGCCTATGATAGTATCGGTGTGATCCCTTATCGGAACGTAGATAAATCTTGCTCTTTCCCATGTATCAGGTATCTCTACCGCAGGGCTTAATACATAGTGTGTACCGTCCGAAAAGGTTTCGTTGCAGTGTTCAAAATAATCGGTACTGCTTTCATTTTTCCAACCACTGTGAAAGTTGATGCCTCTGCTTTTTCCTGTGAAGAACGAGCCTCTGTAAATGGAAAAATCATTGTTGACAGTGTTTTCGGAATAAAGATTGATATATTTGAGATATATTCCGCTGTAAAGGCGGGTTTCAAAACCACTGTTTGCCGTTGTGTCAAGAATATAAAACGCGCCGCTGGCAGGTGCAACCTGCATATTGAGATACACAGCATCGTACAGCCTGTTCTGCAGGGAATCAAGCGCTTCAGAATCGTCTTCCAAATCAGAAAAACTGATATTGTTCTCTGTAAGATAGTTCTGTATCGAGCTTTCCAGCTGCCCCGAAAAGGATATCGCACAAGCGGCAAGCTCGTCGCAGTCACCCTCGATACTGTCCGAGCAGGCAGAAAGCTGTGCGCTAAGGTCGTTCATTATCTGCCTGTCGGTAGGATTCAGAATACCGAACAGGTTCAGCAGTATGATGATGACCGCAAGAAACAGGCATATCACAGAAAAAACATAGAAAGCGAATCTTCTGCGCATAGACAAGCCTTCTGAGCCGAACTGCTTCACAAGGCTCTTTATGTCAAGGTATTTCAGAATGTTCATAGATATACCCTCACATATCCTTGTCAGAGAGCTTTTTCAGTTCTTCGAGGGAGGCAGCGGAAAGCTCGTTCAGCACTGCTTCACTGCCCTCGCCGTTTGCTGTGCGCTCGATATACTGATTATGTGCGGATCTCAGCACCAGCTTCACATTCTGCTCAAAACGGCTCTGAATATCAGAAGCGCTGTTGTACAGAGGCAGCGCATGAAGCTCATAGCTGTCCATCATGCCACCCATCATGTCATAAAGCTCACGGTAGCTCTGCTTTTCCGCAATGCCCGTATCAGCAAAAAGCATAGCAAAAGCATCGTCCGTAACAGGAAGATAGCCTGCACTAGTAACAAAGCTCAGGTTATTCTCATTTTCGGTGAGCCATTGTGCGAAAATATATGCCCCGTAATTCTTGCGTTCATCCTCGCTCTTTACAGCAAAGAGACCGCCGCCTCTGTGTACAGCGGCAGGCTTATCCTCAACGAATGTGGGATATGGCAACGACACAGAAGCAATGTCCTCGGTTGTGTTATCGGGATAAAACACCATCTCAGGCTGATAAAGGATATCTGCTGTGGAGCCGATGTTCGAAATTATCTCTACCGTTTTCCAGCGGGATGCGGCATAACCGTCGTCAAGGCAGATGCCGCCGTATATCGCAGCCCTGCTCAGAGGCTGCCACACCTTTTCAAAGACAGCGTCATTCAGAGCAAGCTTTCCGTCCCTTATGAATTCGCCGCCGTATGCTTTCATACCGATGTATGCATAATTGTAAAAATCGTTTATCTGCGTGAAGTTCTGCCCTTCTGACCAGTCGTAATAAAGATTTGCTGTTTCGAAAAAGCCGTCAAAGGTCAGAAGCTCGTCAGTTGAAACGCCTGTTTCGGCTGCGAATCGGTCGAACAGAGTCTTGTTCAGGAACAGCGCCTCGGAGGATTTCGCCACAGGCAACATGAGCAGCTTGTCACCGAAATATCCCTCAGCAATAAATTCATCCCTGAAATGCGAGAGTTCTTCCGCAGAAAAGTAATCGTTCCAGCAAAGGAGCTTATCCTCCCCTACGATCTCCGCCACTCTCGGATATGCGGTGAACAGATCAGGGAGTTCATCTGCACCCGGCTCGCCGTTTGCCGAAGCAGAAAGCGCCTTGTCTATTGCCGAGGAGCTTGTCACCGATACCACATTCACCGTAACGCCGTTTTCCCTGCCTACGGTATCGTTAAATTCGTCTATAGCGTCATTAAGCGGAGATTTGGTCTGACTGCCATAAACATGCCACATAGTAAGTGTCACAGGATCGTCGGCGTCAGGCCTTGTTTTATCCGAACAGCCTGTAAGACAGGCCGCTGTTATTGCAAAAGCTAATAATAAAGATGCTGTTTTTTTCATCATATATTCCCTTCCTATAAGGGTAAACCATCCGATTTACTACCCGTTTATGCGTATTTTTTACGTTTTCCCACCCATTTTGTGCTATCAGGGTAGTGCAGAAAAGCGAGATTTCTGCTAATATAGTATCTGCAAGGGTAAAAGAGAGTATATATCCTGCCTCGTTAAGGGTACTCGAAGTTCCTGTGGGTGCGCCAACAGTCACAGGAACCGCCCATTTTATAATTTTAGCACATCGAACTGATTAAGTCAAGATTGCTAAAAAATCCACAAAGGAGATAAGATCATGACCTACACAGGAAAATGGAAGCTTCATTCGGTAATGACATTTGATGACAGCAATATGCCTGTTTATCTCACCCCCGAAGAGTATCTCAACTCGCCTATGCCCTACGTTGACGAAAGCGACGAAGAGGCAGTGGCAGATGAGATGAAGGAACGCAGAAAGATGATCGACACATTCATCAAGATCTGCGAGGACGGCAAGCTATATATGATGATGCCGCTGCCCGAGGGTGTGTCTCAGGGGGAGATCGACAAGGCAGTTGCCGCAGGCGTAATTAAGCTTGTGGATGGCGCAATGGCAGATGAACCCAAAAATTGGGAGCTTCGTGACGGAGAATTCTGGTTCGACACAGGCATCGAGGGCGAGGTATACGATGAAAAAGTCAGCAGCTGGGTAAACCCCATTGATGAAAACGGCTTTTTTAATTTTATGAATTTCAGATTTATCAAGGAGGACTAAAAAATGGGATTATTTGATTCACTGATGAAATCAGCAGAACAGGCTGTAAAGCGTGAGACCACAAAGGCTGTGAGCAACGCAGCTTCTTCCGTAGGCAAGGGCAGAAACCACACCGAAAGCTTTACCTTTGCCGCTCTTCCGAACAATGTGGCAGAGCTTCAGGCACTTCCCGAGGCTTCTCTCGATTCCGCATTCAAGACAACAGCGCTCACTATCGTGGCGCTTTGCGCTTATGAAAAGGATCCCGACGCCTGCATCGAGATGCTTAACTTCCTTAAAGGCCCCGCTGAAGTAAGTACATACGAGAAGGGTTTCATCAAGGAGCGCCTCAACGGCAAGTTCTACAAGACATTCTCTTTCTTTGAGGGTGCTACCCCCGACAACGGCTACAAGCCCGCAACGCCTTACGTTATCAAGGTCAGCGAGAATCCCTACTCCTTTGACGAGGAGAACTGGGCAACTCTTTATGTGACAAGCGGCGGTGCGGATAATCCCCGCCCCATCAAGCTGAGAAAGAAGCCCTCTACAGGTCAGTGGTTCCTGAATGACATTCAGTGCCTTGCGGATATCCGCATCCCCACAGCTGACGATCCCTGGGCATGATGCTCTGACGATCAGCGAACGATTCTCAACATCAGATATAATAAGGGCGATGGGCTGAGTTCCTTCGCCCTTATTCTTGAAAGGAAACATCTATGAAAAAACTGACAGGACTCATATTAGCGCTCTGCGTGCTGCTGACAGCGGCAGGCTGCAGCGGCGATACCGAAAGCACAACGGGCAGCACATCCGAAGCAGCTTCACAGACCACTTCCGCCACCGAAGCCGAGGACACTTCAAAGGCTCAGACAACCATACAGACCGTGCCTAAGCACGAAACAACAGAAGAAGATATTCCCGATGACACTCAGGAAGAAGATGCAATACATGTTCTTCAGCTCAACAGCAGGACAACCTATGAATACAGATGGTCCGATGAGACTGCTGCGCCGCTGGTGGAATGCGAGCACACTGCTATCCTCCTCGGCGAGGACGACGCTGAGCGCTTCCCTGCCCTTGCAGCTGTGCTGGCAGACGCTGCTGCTGCAGAAGAAAGCACCCTGAAAGACGAATATGCTATGCTCTCAGAGGCCGTTGATGAGCTGACAGGCATGGGCATAGAGCTGCAGGAGCCGCTCGCTGCTAAATACGATGCACAGGTAAGACGTGCGGATGACATCGTTCTCAGCATAGTCACCGACTGCGATTACAACAACGGAATGAACGGCGGTCACAGAAGCTTCTGGGGCAGCACCTACGATACTCAGACAGGAGAAACGCTTCATCTCCCCGATATCGTAACGGACATGGGGGCTTTCGCAAAGGCTGTTGAGGAGCAGCTTTTCAGAACG
>JAZSGG010000128.1:0-16030 GCA_045532595.1 Oscillospiraceae bacterium
CGTCAAATTCAGTGAGGAGTTAGGAGTGAGGAGTGAGGAATTATTGTGTTCGCTCCGCTCACGGATTTAAAAACGGCTACGCCGTAACGTTGCTCTAAACCGCTGTCTGAACGCACTTTACAATCAATCAGCACATTGAAATCTGCGGCGAAGCCGCACATACACTCCTAACTCCTGACCCCTCACTCCTAACTGAATTTGAGACGCACCGCGTTTCACATTCCGATTTATCTTTGTGTTAAGAGCGATTACACCGTATTTTTGTTACAGGAGAAAATATGAGATACGAAAACATCGTCTACGGCAGGTTTGTGAAAAGACTCAACCGCTTCACTGCTGAGATATTAATAAATAATACCGTTCAGCTTGTTCATGTGAAGAATACAGGTCGTTGTGAACAGCTGCTGAAAGAGGGCGTCGAGGTATCATTACAGAAGTCTTATAAACCTGAACGTAAGACAGCATACGATCTTATTGCGGCATGTGGTGAGTTTGGTTGGGTGAACATTGACAGCACTGCGCCTAATGTAGTGGCAGGGGAGTGGCTGAGTTCACAGGGATTTTCCCTTGTTCGTCCCGAGTACCGTTTCGGTGATTCCCGCATAGACTTCTATATGGAACGTGGCAGTGAGCGCTATCTGATGGAAGTGAAAGGCTGTACGTTCAGAGATGGCGATATAGGATATTTTCCTGATGCTCCCACAGAGAGGGGTATAAAGCATCTCAGAGAGCTTTCAGCTGCTGTCGCACAGGGTTACACTGCAATAGCAGCGTATGTTATACCAATGAACGGAGTAAAGGAAGTGCGCCCGAATGTGCAGATACATCCCGAATATGCCGAAGCGTTTGCTGATGCTGTCAGAGCAGGTGTAAAGGTGCTGTATCTGCAGTGCATAAGTGAAGCTGACAGTCTTTGCGTGATAAATGCGGTATATGCAGAATAGTTAGTACCAATATACAAAAGCACGGAAATATATTTGTTTGTATTTACCAGTTATCACATGGTTGCAATTAATCTGAAAATATGTTACAATATAAATGGATTAATATATTTATAAGGGGGGCAGCTCATGTCTGAGACTACAACTACCACCAATAATAATATTCCTGTTCATGCTGTTGCAGAGATCTCTGTTGATCCGAATTTCACAACTGCATTTCTGACAGTATCTGCGCCGCAGAATGGCGGACTTGATATTACCATGGATAAGCTGAGAGCAGCTATAGATGAGAAGAATATCTCGTATGGTATCTTTGAGGATTCGCTGCAGAGTATAGTAGAGGATAAGCGATACAATGAAAATATCTGTATTGCACGTTGGACAGCTCCTGTTGACGGTGTTGACGGTGAGATAAAATACCATTTTGACAGAAGCCAGGTCATTGCCCCTACGGAGGATGAGCATGGCACCGTTGATTATAAGAATCTCGGCCTAGTCAAGAATACATTTATCGGCACTGTTATTGCTGATATCTCTATGCCGACTGAAGGCGAACCCGGCAAGGATATCTGCGGTAAGGTCGTGCGTCAGCACATTGGTGTTCCTGCAAGAGTGACTCTCGGCAGCGGTACATCTCTTACAGAGGATGGTTTGCAGATCGTTGCTTCTGTTGATGGCAATCTGTGTTTTCAGAACGGTGCTTTCTGTGTGAATGAAGAGCTTCTGATAAAGGGCGATGTGGATGTAGCCAGCGGAAACATTGATTTTATCGGAAATGTCATCATAAAGGGCAATGTCAGCGAGGGTTATTCTGTTACTTCTAAGAAGAATATTACCGTCAACGGTACTGTTACAGGTGCTGAGCTGAAGGCTGATGGTGATATCAGTGTAAAGACAGGTATCATCAATTCCACTGTTGAGTGCAAGGGCAATATCCGCATGGCATTCTGTGAAAACAGCATCGTCAAGTGTGATAATAATGTTGAGGCGCAGAGCTTTGTCGGCGGCGAGGTATATGCAGGCAAGGAGATCCTTGCTACAGGAAAAGGCGTAATGATGGGCGGCAAGTATACGGCTCTTGAAAATATCGAAGCTGCTACATTCGGCTCTGAAGGCTATGCAAAAACAGTTATTACTGTCGGAAACAACGCAGTCCTCACCGAGGAGAAGGAAGAACTTACCCGCAAGAACGCCGTTCTTGAGGATAAATGCGATCAGCTCGGAAAGATCCTCACCACACTTACCGAGCTTGCAAAGGCCGGAAAGCTCTCTCCTGAGCGTGAGCAGATGAAGGTAGAGGCTATGAAATCCCGTTTCCAGATGCAGGGCGAAATGAAGCGAAATAATCAGCGTATCACTGAGATAGATCGCACACTGGAAATGAAGCAGAATCTGTCCGTGTCAGGCCGCAAGGAGTTCTATCCAGGCGTGCTGATACGCATCAATTCTTTCATCTATCAGGTAAATGTCCTGCAGGGAAGAAGCAAGGCATGTATCGGCAGTGAGGGAATCTGCTTTATGCCACTCTAATTTTAAATGAAGATAACACCCGTGAGTTTTCTTGCGGGTGTTTTGTTATGTGTAGTAAGAAGAAAAGCCACCGTTCGGTGGCTTTTCAGATATTCGATTACTTATATTCGTTGAGGATAGCGTCAATTGCGGGACCATTGGAAGCGCTGAGCTGAGTCCAGGAACCTGCATTGAACATTACTTCATTCAGCATATTGCCGACCAGATCGCTGGAAAGCTGGCTGTTGAAGCCGTAAACATCATCGAAGTTGTAGGTGAACTTTGTGGGATCCTTCATCTCGATGTAGAGATCGTATACCTGTTCATCCCATGTCATCTGCCACTTCTGCATGCCTGCGTACTTGCCTTCTACGAAGGTTACTCTCTCGGGAGCTGTTGCTTCCTGTCTTGCCTTAGCCTGAACATTTACGTCAGTCTCGAAGATACGGTTGCAGTAGATCCAGTCAACAGCACCCTTGATGTTCTTTGCACCCTTGGGAACCATGTAACCAAAGGAATCGCATGCCATATAATACTCATCAGAAGCAGGATCACGGGGGAAGGGAACGAATGCGAAGTCAGAGGGAGTATCAAAGACATCGTTCTCAACACCGGCAGGGTTCTGGATGATCTTGGTGGCGTCGGAGTAGCACCAGCTGGGTTCCATGCCAAGGAACAGAACCTGAGAGGAGTTCACAGCCCACAGCTGAGGAGATACCCAGTCGCCAAGCTCCTTGTTGTAGAAGAGACCATCTCTGTAGAGGTTCTCGATGAATTCCATTGCACGGGTAACGTTAGCGTCGTTGATGTTGTTCTTGATGGTGCCATCAGCCTGAACGTCAACAAAGTTTGTGCCTGTTGTTGCAACGATGGAAGTAAGAACATCGGGAGTGCTGCAGTAGCCGATGTTGGTATCGTCCTGGTTGCAGAAGTCGATCATCATCTGGCGCCAAGTATCCCAGGTCCAGTTACCTGCCATGTACAGATCATACGGATCCTCAAGGCCTGCGTTTTCAACAGTCTGTCTGTTGTAGTTGAGTGCGAAATATGTTCTCAGCTGATAAGGGTAGTAGTAATGCTTGCCCTCGTATGCGAAGGTCTCAGCGGTAGCCTTCATATCCTTCCACAGTGAGGTCTCAAGGTCAAACCACTCGTCGAGAGGCTCATACATGTTCTTTGCCATACCGCCGGGGAAGCTCAGCCACTCGTAGGTTACGAGATCGGGAGAATCATCTGCTGCAATCAGTGTACCAAGCTTCTCAAAATAAGCAGCGCCGCTGGAGCAGCTGTTGTATTCGATGCTTCCGCCCCACTCGGGAGTCTGGAAGGTGAGGTACTGATCTGAACCTTCACGGATATCATAGTAGCCGAGGAATTTAACTGTGCCTGCCTGTCCGTCGGGAGCCCAGTCCTCACTTACTACAACCTTTGCTTCCTCGTCAGTCTTTGCACCTTCATCAGGGTCAGTAGTGGTAGCTGCGGTAGTGGTGCCGCTTGTGCCGGGGCCGTTTCCTGATGTTACAGCGGGGGTGCCGCCCTCGTCACATCCTGTGATGCCTGCGATCATTGCAGCAGCCATGCACACGGACATGATCTTTTTCATTCTGTTCATGTGTTTCCTCCTGAAAAATACGATGATATGTATACGTTTACATACAATTACATTATACACGATTTCCATGAGTAATTCAATTGACACGATAGAAAAATTCTTATACAGTTTTTGGTGAAAACGACAAAAGACTGAGAAACTCAATTCTCAGTCTTTGCTGTTAATATTAAGTATTTATCTTATGACCTTACCGCCGTGGGAGCGTTCCTTCTTCATCTTGATAGGAGCCTCCTCGCCGCCCTTATCCTCAAAAACAGCGTCGTCATCGTCATCATAATCGGGAAGCTCGGGGTTCTTCTCGCCGTTTGCTTCATAGAAGGGATTGATGATAAGCTTCTGGATGCAGGGGTAAGCGCAGTAGAATATCACCATTCCCATGAAAGCGAGAGGGAACACGGTCGAAGCCACAGCCATGATGGGAGGGAAGAACATGAACAGCACCGCATAGATCAGCACAACAGCCAGTGCGATGAGATTTCCCTTGATGTTCACAAACGCCATGATAACGGAATTCTTTAAAATTGCAGGCATCCTGAGATCCAGTGCCACTATCTGAGGATAGATGTAGAAGTTCACCATCAGAAATAACACAGCTGCCGCCATTGTGAATGCGCAGTACAGCCAGTAGTTTTCTTCGGTATCCATGTATGGTGCATAGAAGTTGTATGCAAATACAGCGAGAGCTATTGCCATGACATCAATGATACCGATAACCAAAGACTGCTTGAAATTCTTCTTGAAAGCCTGCCAGAAATCATGGAAGATGAACTGTGGCTTTTCAAGGTAGATGTTTCTCATCAGCGTTGTCATAGCTGCGGTAGCGGGTCCAAAAGTCACTATAGGCAGGCAGAACAGAAGATAGATGAGATTGATCTGGATAAGCACCCAGAATTTGTTGATGAAAGCGTCAACAAAGCGGAAGAACGGCTTTTTCTGCGGTGCTTTTTTTGCAACGCCTGAGCCTGAGTCGTTATAATTTGTGAATAAGCCCATTTAAAGAGATCCTTTCAGAGGAGATTTTTAGTATACGAAGGACTGCAGAATGATGCCCAGTACCATGATAATAGCCATAACAAATGCAAGCACACGGAATATCTTCAGCATCCTTTGTCTCTTTTTTTCATCCATGGAATTACGTCCTTTCAGATATTTACCTTATAATTATATCCTTTTCTGCCATAAGTGTCAAGGCATGGAGTGTGAGAGGAAGATGAAATTTCTCATTCGTGTATTTCTGTTTCCGTTATCTCATCTTCGCTTGCAGCCAGTTCTTCGATTATCTCACGGATATCCTCAACACCTTCGCCAGTCTGGGCAGAGAACTCTATTATCGTGATATCCTCGGCACAGGGGAGTTCTGTCAGCAGTGCCTCACGCCTGTCGGTACGCTGTTTTTTGGAGAGCTTGTCCGCCTTAGTCAGTATCACGACAAAGGGTATACCGCTGTCGATAAGGAAATCCACCATCATGATGTCATCCTTTGTGGGCGGGTGACGGAAATCTATCAGCTGGAAAACCAGCGCCAGCGAGCGGTCGTCGTTGAGATATCCCTCGATAAGCTCGCCCCAGCGTTCCTTTTCGGATTTAGCCACCTTTGCGTAGCCATAGCCGGGAAGATCCACAAAGAAAACCTCATCCAGCGAGTAGAAGTTGATGGTTGCGGTCTTTCCGGGCACAGCGCTGACTCTCGCAAGGGATTTTCGGTTGAATATTTTGTTTATCAGCGAGGATTTACCTACGTTGGAGCGACCTGCAAAGGCTATCTCGGTCTTTGTAGACTTCGGTATCTGCTTGAAGCTGCCGTAGGATGTGAAAAATTGTGCTTTGTTAAAATTCATTTGTCACCTATGTACGGGCGACAGATTGTCGCCCGTTATTTATTGTTATATCAGTTTGCTGAAAGAACAGGGATCTTCTTTTCTGTAACCTCAGAGTTTATAGACTTTTTCTTGATGCTGCCCTTTTTCTTCGGGGAAACATTCGGCATTACGAGCGCCGCATCCAGTACAGTGGATATATCCTCTGCTATCACGAAGCGTATGTTGTTTTTTACAACATCATCAAGCTCGTCGATGTCAGGCTCGTTCTCCTTCGGGATGCAGACGGTCTTAACCCCTGCACGATATGCAGCCATTGTCTTTTCCTTCAGACCACCGATGGCAAGCACCTTTCCACGCAGAGTGATCTCGCCTGTCATGGCAACGTCACGGCGAACGGGAATGCCGCTCAGTGCGGATACCAGTGCAGTGGTCAGAGTTACACCAGCGGAAGGGCCATCCTTAGGCACAGCACCCTCGGGAGCGTGAACATGGATGTCCTTGTTCTTGTAGAATTCCTTGTCGATTCCGTATTTATCGGAAAGCGCTCTTGTAAGGCTCACAGCTATTTTGGCAGATTCCTTCATCACATCGCCGAGGCTGCCTGTGAATTCAGTCTTACCTGTACCGTCCAGTACAAGCACCTCAAGAGGGAGCATCGTGCCGCCTACGGAAGTCCATGCCAGTCCGTTTACGAGACCGACTTCATCCTGCGCCGCAAGATGCTCGGGAAGATACTTTTTCACGCCGAGGAAATCGTTGATGTTTTTATCGGTAACAGATACCTTCGCATCGCCCGAGATAAGCATTTTAGCGGATTTACGGCAGATATCTGCGATGTTTCTCTCCAGCTTTCTCACGCCTGCTTCTCTTGTGTAGAAGTCGATGATGGAGTACAGCGCAGCGTCGTTCACCTTTACGGTGGAAGCCTTCTCGCCGTGCTTTTCAAGCTGCTTCGGAAGCAGGTGCTTTTTTGCAATGTGGAACTTTTCCTCACGGGTGTAGGAGTTGAGTTCGATTATCTCCATACGGTCACGCAGGGGAGCGGGGATGGTGTCGAGCGAGTTTGCAGTGGTGATGAACAGCACATCGCTCAGATCCACAGGAATCTCAAGATAGTGGTCAACAAAAGCATTGTTCTGCTCTGCGTCGAGAACCTCCAGCATAGCGGAAGCGGGATCGCCCTTGTAGTCGCTGCCCATCTTGTCTATCTCATCCAGCAGGATAACGGGATTCATGCTCTTTGCCTGCTTCAGCGCAGTAATAACACGACCGGGCATAGAGCCGATATATGTTTTTCTGTGGCCTCTGATCTCTGCTTCGTCATGTACGCCGCCGAGGGAGATCCTTGCATAATTTCTGCCCAGCGACTTTGCAATGGACTTACCAATGGATGTCTTACCCACTCCGGGAGGTCCGTACAGGCAGATTATCTGTCCCTTGATATCGGGTGCCAGCGCACGCACAGCGATAGTCTCTGTAATACGCTCCTTGACCTTTTTCAGACCGTAGTGATCTTTGTCAAGCTGCTTCTGCACCTTGTTTATGTCAAGCTTATCCTTTGTCTTGATATTCCAGGGAAGCTCCAGCACGGTATCGAGATACGCTCTGATAACGCCGGCCTCCTGTGAAGTGTGAGACATCTTTGTAAGCTTTTCAGCTTCCTTTACGAGCTTTTCTTCGCTTTCCTCAGGCAGACCGAGGGCGGTGATCTTCTCTATGTAGCGGTCAGCTTCTTCCATGGGATTATCGGAGTCGCCGAGCTGACGTGAGATCACACGAAGCTGCTCACGCAGGTAATATTCACGCTGGTTTCTGTCAACTGCTTCTCGCACCTGCTCCTGAATGTCCATTTCAGTTTCAATGATCTCCAGTTCGTTTCGGAGCATTGCGATGAGCGCCTTTATGCGGTTCAGTGTGCCGTTTGTTTCCAGCAGCTTCTGCTTGTCCTCTACCTTCAGAACAACATTGAACACTACCTTCTCAAAGAGCTTTGCGCAGTCCTCCTCGCCGACGATGCTGTCATACAGCTCTCTGGGCATTTTGGGAGTCACCTGTGCATAATCAACGAAAGCGTCTTTCAGCGCACGCTTAGCGGCGGTCTGAGTTGTTTCGGCAAGTGTGGCATTTCTGCCTGAAAGCTCCTTGACCTCAAATTTGAAGTATTCGGAGCGGGAAACGGTCTTTATACGCTTTGCACGGGTGAGACCTTCCACCAGCACTCTTGTGGAGCCGTCGGGAGTGGTGAGCAGCTGTCTGATCTCAGCGATAACGCCGATCTCGTAGATCTCGGATATCTCGGGATCCGTAGCTGCGGGATCCTTCTGAGTAACGAGGAAGATGAGACCGTCAGCGTCGGTAGCAGCCTTCAGCGCATTGATGGAGCGCTCTCTGCCCACGTCGAAATGAAGCACCATAGACGGGAACACCACAAGACCACGGAGTGATATTGCAGGTAAGATCTTGTTTTTAGTCATCAAAAATCATCCTTTCCTAGGAGTTATCTATCTGTCCGGGCGGAAACGCCCTGTTTCTGTCGTTATGATGGGAGCATTCTCCCTTAAATCAGACACAAATACTATTATATATCATTTTCTGCATTTTTTCAAGTGTTTTATAGGACCAATTTATCTTCCATAATCAGAATATCATTGTGCAGATAAAATAAAGTATCGGCTGGTGGAGGATATAGATCCAGATGGTATATTTTCCAATCGTAGCCAGCCAGTTGATGTGGGTCTTGTAGCACCATTTCGGAAGCGCACCCTTTTTTGCATACACGCCGAAGTAGCTTCCTGCAAAGAACACGAACATCCACGGCAGCAGAGGGAAGTAATCGGAGGAGTAGAAATACTGGTTATACATACCGAGCGGGAAGAGAATGCCTACGTCATATGCCTTCTGCGGAATGTCGATCATCGCAAGACCGCCGATGCCGATGTAGCCGTTTGTTATATTCATTGTGAAGATAAACAGGAATACACAGATGATTATGCCGACCAGTGCAGGAAGCTTGTCGAGAACCTTGTCTGTCAGACCATATACCATCATGCATACGCCCATGAAATGCAGTATTCCGAAAAGGATGGTGCCATTCGTGAAGAAGGGCAGCACAAAGGTCATTATCATGCCGATGAAGAAACACTGCACACCACGCTTGAGGTTGTTGGACGAATAGCGGCAGACAGTTCCCGAAATGAACATGAACGCACCTGCAAATATATCACGGATGATATCGAACCAGCCTTCAAAAAAGATCGGCACATCAAAGCCACATAGATATTTCAGATCATACATGGCATGATAAACCACCATGCAGAGAATCGCAAAGCCTCTTATCTCGTCGAAAAGTCCCACTCGTGTAGAATGTGCAGCCTCGTTGTAGCCGGTATTTGAAGATTTAGCCATAGCTTCCTCCTGATTTTGTGTTTCAAGTACATCTAACATATTAGTATATCATATTTTTAGAAAAATTACAACAATATCTTGAATACAAGAAGATTTTGTGGTAGAATATAAACTAGATAACTATGTAATACGATAATACCGAAAGGACAAACAACTTGATCGAATATATAAATATCGGCGGAGTGCGTATTGAAAAAACTGCTGCATTGGCTCCTATGGCGAGCGTTGCGGACAGAGCCTACCGCCTTATGGCAAAGGAATACGGTGCCTCATACGTTGTGGGAGAGATGGCGAGCTGTAAGGGACTGTGCTACAGCGACAGAAAAACAGCTGAGCTTCTCTCTGTAACAGAAACAGAACGTCCCATGGCAGTACAGCTATTCGGTGCTGAGCCTGAGTTTATGGCAGGCGCAGTGAAGATAGCAGAGAAATATCATCCCGAGATCATAGATATAAACGCAGGATGTCCCATGCCGAAAATAGTCGGCGGCGGTGCAGGCAGCGCATTGATGAAAACACCTCAGCTTTTCGGAGAGGTGGTTGCAGCGGCGGTAAAGGCTACTGATATTCCCGTCACTGTAAAGATACGCAAGGGCTGGGATGATGATTCCGTCAATGCCGTGGAAATGGCGAAGATCGCTGAAGCAAACGGTGCAGCGGCAGTAGCGGTTCACGGACGCACAAAGGCGCAGCTTTACAGCGGCAAGGCAGACTGGGATATAATCCGTGCCGTTAAGCAGGTAGTAAGCATTCCCGTTATCGGTAACGGTGATGTGGATTCTGTGGAAAAGTGCAGGGAGATGTACGACTATACAGGCTGCGATCTCGTCATGATAGGCAGAGGCAGCTATGGAAGACCGTGGTTGTTCGGACAGATAAAGGATCATTTCGAAGGCAAGCCCATCCGTCCTGAGCCGTCCTTTGAGGAAAAGCTCATTATAATGCGCCGCCACATCGGACTTCTGGTTGAGGATAAGGGCGAGACCGTCGGCATGAAAGAAGCACGCCGTCACGCTTCGTGGTATCTTAAGGGAATGACGGGTGCAGCGAGATTCCGCAACCTCTGCGGCACGCTGAATACCTTGGACGACCTTGAGCGTCTTATTGAAATGATAGCAAATGAACAACGAGGAGAGCTTAATGAATAGAATAAATCTAATTATATCTTCACTGTGTGGCTTCAACATAAAAGACGATCCGCTGATAAAGGCATATGCCGTGTTCGCCAACGGCTCTGAAACAGAATGTCTTGAAGCGTATAGCACCATATACCGCATACTCGCACTTCAGGGCAAGGACCTTTCCGCTTATCTGAGGGATATGATAAAATACTCGGATTCTCCCGTTATAGATAGACGTACAGTCGGATGGGATCAGGTGGTAGAACATGATGCAGCAAAGATCGAGAATCTTTCGTATTATGGCGGAATCGCACTTAAACAAGCTCTCTGCGATCGTTTTAAGCTAGCCGTATTCTGTAATCTTCCCGTATTCGAGGAGGGCGATCATGTCATAGATCCCGATGTGATAATGAATGATGTTATCTGCGGCAGGACGGGACGCTTTGCCAAATATAAGGCGTATACCTTTGACGGAGAAGATGTCATCCCGATAGAAAACTACGATTTGATTCGTCTTACAGATCTTAAAAATTACGAAGTGCAGCGTAGGCAGGTCGTTGAGAATACAGAGTGCTTTGTGCAGGGCAAGCCTGCTCAGAATGTTCTTCTTTACGGCGACAGAGGCACGGGTAAATCCAGTACAGTAAAGGCACTGCTGAATGAGTTTGAAAAGCTGCGCATGATAGAGGTTTCCAAAAATGATGTGGCAAAGCTCCCGAAGCTTTATTCCATGCTGAAAGACAGTTCCCAGCATTTTATCATCCTGATTGATGATCTTACTTTTTCCGAGAACGATGACCGCTATAATGCTCTTAAAGCCGCTCTGGAAGGCTCTCTTGCTGCCCGTCCCGAAAACATCCTGATCTATGCAACGACTAACCGCCGTAAGATAGTAAAGGAGACCACTGCCGAGCGCCTGCAGGACGAAGTAAGTCCGACAGATGCAGTGGATGAGAGCATGTCGCTTGCTGACCGCTTCGGTCTGTTCGTTACATTCGGCAAGCCTGATAAGCGTGTGTATCTTGATATCGTGAAGCAGCTTGCCGCTGACCGTGGCATAGATATAACCGAGGAGGAGCTTTTCGCCGCTGCAGAGCGTTTTTCGATAAGGCGCAGCGGTCGCTCACCGAGAGTGGCACGGCAGTTTATAGATATGCTTGAGAGCAGGATCGCTCTCGGAATGGAAATTTAAGGAGGCAGTATGAAAAAGCTGATACCATTTTTACTTATAAGCTGCCTTATGCTGACGGGCTGTGAGACAGATGAGGAGAGCAGCTCCACCACTATTCCCAGTGAGATAGTTGTTTCTTCCGTGCCCGTTGAAACGGTGGAAGAAGCTGCATTTCCTGTGGAGGTGTGCGGTGTTGAGTTAACGGAAGCCGCAAAACGCACAGTCAGCCTTTCTCCAGCAGTTACCGAGATAATGGCGGAGCTCGGCTACACAGCAAAGCTTCGAGGAATAAGCAGCTATTGTGATTATCCCGAGCTTACTCTGCAGACAGTTGGCAGCTCAGAAAATCCCGATATCAACGTTATACTGGGACTTTCTCCCGATGTTGTGTTTACACTGTCGGGAATGTCCGAGCGTGATATATATGCCATCAGCAACGAGGGCGCTGCAGTGGTGTGCCTTGAGCCGCCTGTCAGCATTGAGGGCTATGCAAAGCTGTACAGCGATATTGCATCCGTTTTTGTCGGAGAAGCGCAGGGCATAGACGCAGGAGAGGATGCTGTTAAAGCTCTCACAGCCGCAGCTGAAAAGACGGCTATAGGCAGCTTTGTTTATGTAACAGATAAGCTTACCGCCGCAGGCACAGGCACCTTTGAAAGCGCAGTGCTTTCTCTCAGCGGCAGCAATATATGCACGGCAGATGGATATGCAGATATCATGATGCTTTCGGATGCAAGTCCAGACTATATCGTAGCAAGCGATAAGCTTACTATGGATGATATTAAGGGTGATGATACACTTTCCGCCATGATATCAAACGGTGCAGAGGTGCTATTCGTTACATCGCAGCGTTTTGAGCGACCCTCCGCCCGCACCGCAGAGATATTCACTCAGATAACAGAACAGCTGTCCGAGACAGCGGAATAAACAACAGGGAGCATTTCGGACACAGTGAAATGCTCCCGTTTTGATTACATCGGCGTGATAAGATATCCGTTTTCCTGCCAGTAGTCGATGACATCGCCGAGTATTGCGGTGTTAGTCTCCGAAACGGCATGCAGAAGATACACTGCGCCGTTGTGGGTTTTTGATGTTATCTTTTCGTAGGCTGCGTTCTTTTCGGGCTGAGCATTCACATCCCAGTCGGGATATGCAAAGCTCCACAGCACGGTAGTGTAGCCGAGGCTCTTTGCGCAGGCAAGCACACGCTCCGAAAATTCACCCATCGGCGGACGCATCACATACATCTCATAGCCGAAGTTGTCGCTGATGTAGTCGTGCAGCAGCGAAAGCTCCGCATGCAGCTCATCAGGCGAGCATTCGGGAAGGGAGGGATGGCTCCATGTGTGGTTGCCGACTGTATGCCCTTCGTCGATCATACGGCGTATCAGCTCGGGATTCTTCACTGCATAATCGTATGTGACAAAAAACACCGCTTTTACGTCTTTATCTTTGAGGGTATCCAGTATCTGAGTGGTATAGCCGTTCTCGTAACCCTCGTCAAAGGTGAGCCACAGGCGCTTTTCGCTTTCGTCACCGATGAACAGAGCGCCCTTGTCTCCATACTGAGCCTGTGCGGATATTGCTCCCAACGGGCGATTCTGTGAGTCTGTTTCCACGCCCATGCCGTAGGCAATCTTTTCCTCGCTGTAGTCATAGAGAAAATCATATTCCGTAGCCGCTGCCGCTGAACAGATAACGAGCGTTGCGGCGAATAGTTCTTTCATTTGAATTGCTCCTTGCGTTTGTTTTTCGTGTTTATTTTCTGAAAAGCCGCAGTGATTATTCCTTAAGAAATTTGTAAGAAATTTGTCGCATTTTTTATAAGAAATCCATGTTAAAATCAGTTCATACAAGAAAAGGGGGAACAAAAATGTCTCAGCAAAAGGTACTTGTCGTTGATGACGACAGGGAGATAGTGGCGGCAATATCAAAGCTGCTGAAGCTTGAGGGCATTGATACCGTCTGCGCATATAACGGTGCGGAAGCTGTAGAGGTGCTTGAAAGCGAGGAGATCCATCTCATCATCATTGATATAATGATGCCTGAGATGGACGGCATATCCGCTACTATCAAGATACGGGATGAGCGCAATATCCCGATAATCATGCTCTCCGCAAAAACAGAGGAGAGCGACAAGATACTGGGTCTTTCCGTGGGGGCGGATGATTACATAACAAAGCCGTTCTCGCCGCCTGAGCTTATAGCAAGAGTAAAGAGCCAGCTGCGCAGATATATGTCACTCGGGGATTACGCCAGCCGCATGATGGGCGGGGATGTAACCATCGGCGGTCTGACGCTGAGAACAGGCGAAAGGTCTGTTCTTGTAGAGGGCGAGCCTGTAAAGCTCACAGCAAAGGAGTACAGTATTCTGGAGCTGCTTATGATGAATGCAGGCAGAGTGTTCTCTGCAGAGCAGATATACGAAAAGGTATGGCACGAAACGGCATACGCAGTGGAGAATACCGTGATGGTGCATATCCGCCGTATCCGTGAAAAGATCGAGATCAATCCTAGGGAACCGAAATATTTAAAGGTGGTGTGGGGCGTTGGCTACAAAATTGAAAAGATTTAGCAGAAGCAAGGCAGTTAAAACGCTGCTGGTGATACTTTTTATAGGATGCTTTGCTGCGGCGGGCGTCATTGTGGGATATCTTCCCGCATACGGCTACATGGACGGCAATATCTACATAGGCGATGCGCTGATGGCGGATAACTATTATGAATCCGAATGCTTCGCAGACAGAGTGGTTTCGGATTATCTGAAGGTCATGAATGTTCTTGAACGCAATGCACGGCAAAATTCCATGCATATGATAGGAACAGATCTTCGTGAGCTGAATAATTATGCGCATGTCCGTTACCGTGGCTATGAGCATACAAACGGATATAATGCGGATATCATCTTTACAGTTGATAAGTCGGAAATTTCCCGTGTCGGAGGCGTAACTCCGTCTGCTGTTTCAAGACGTGGATTTTATCGTTTCAGCGATCTTGTAAACGAAGAAGAGTTTATAACTTTTGGCTACACAAAGGTGCAGTTTGAAAAGCAGCAGTCCTGGTGGATACAGACACGCAAAAACATGCAGGTCATCCTCATCAGTGAGATCGTTCTGATAGCTGCCGGTATCGTGTTGCTTTGTATGATATGCGCAGTCAGCGGCGAGGATAAGGAGGGCAATGCGACATTCCCGAAGTTCCTGCGCCTTCCTTATGAGCTATCGCTTATTGGTGTTATCTGCACAGCTGTGCTGTTCAGCTTCATCCTGTTCAATGATATAGGTCTCAGATATCTCTGTAATAGTCTGAACGGCCGCACCCTAATGATGACTATCTCGGGTGTTGTTCTGGCACTTGCAGCAGCATTCCTGCTTTATCATGTGGTGTCTATCGCAGTCCGCATCAAGAACGGAAAGGCATACCGTGGCAGTATCATACTGTTTGTACTTTACTATGTTTGGGTGGCGCTCAAATGGTGTGGAAAGCTGCTGTTAAAGCTCCTTAGGCAGGCATGGAGATTCCCGCTGTTCATCAAGGAAGTATTCACAGGCGAGCTATATAAAGGCACTGTTGCGAAAAAGCTGCTGCTTCTTGATTGCAGCTTCATTATAGCAAGCGTGCTGGTGTTCTTTCTGTGTCTGTTCGCAGAAAGTGCAGCTCCGCTGCTGCTTGAAGCTGTATTCCTTGGACTGTTTCTGTTCGGCAGGCACCTTGTCATCCGTGACGGTGCACAGCTTGAAAAGCAGATAAGGGAGATGTATGTTGGCAACTACACCTACAAGCCTGTCATGTCGAAGAACTCTCCCTACACAGAGTCCTCCGCAATGCTTTCCGCTATATCCGATCAGTACCGCAGAGGTCTTGAGGAGACCGTAAAGGCAGAGCGCACCAAAATGGAGCTTGTTACTAACGTTTCTCACGATCTTAAAACTCCGCTGACGTCCATCATCGGCTATATCGAGCTTCTTTCAAAGGAGCAGCTTGAGGGCGATGCGGCTGAGTATGTGGGCATCCTGCAGAGGAAATCCGAGCGCCTGAAGAACATCGTTTCCGATGTGTTCGAGCTTGCAAAGACCACTAGCGGCGAGATAACCGTTGAGCGTGCGCCGCTCGATCTCTCAAAGCTTTCTTATCAGACCCTCGGCGAGATGGAGGACAAGATCGCCGCATCGGGACTTGATATCAAGGTGAATATCTGCGAGCCTCCTGTGACAGTTATAAGTGATGGCAAGCGCCTTTATAGGGTGATCCAGAATCTGCTTGACAATGCACTGAAATATTCCATGAAGGGAACAAGAATCTATTATTCTCTTGAAAAGCACGGCTGTTTCGCATATATCATCATTAAAAACGTTGCTTCTTATGAGATGAATTTCACCAAGGAAGAGATAATGGAGCGCTTTACCCGTGGTGACAAGGCCAGAAGCACCGAGGGTACGGGACTGGGGCTT
>JAZSGG010000015.1:0-18517 GCA_045532595.1 Oscillospiraceae bacterium
GCATCGGGATCGCATACCTCGGTGGCAGTCTTGCCGATGTCATAGCGGAAAGCGCTGTCATGATCAGAATAATAACCGTTTTCATCCTTGCGCACCGCCTTATAGAAAGTGGCGGTCTTTTTTGTGTGCTTGATGCCGTAGGAGTCCATGAACTCGTGGATATTCTTAGGCATGAACACAATTCGTGCATTGCCTGAGATCCGTATCTTGCCGCTAATCTGGCGGTTGACGATCTGGGAATTGCCTGAAGCCACGACGGAGGAGTTTTCCCTAGCCACGACGGAGGAGTTTTCCCTAGCCACGACGGAGGAGTTTTCCCTAGCCACGACGGAGGAGTTTTCCCTAGCCACGACGGAGGAGTTTTCCCTAGCCACGACGGAGGAGTTTCCCCAAGCCTCGACAGAGGAGTTTTCCCTAGCCACGACACGCCAATAATAGCGCTTATTGACCGCCACCGTAGCGGTACACTTTATGTATATCCTGCCCCTGAAATCATCGGGGATAGCGTCCATCTCCGTCTGATTCGTGACGGTGATCTCGTTGAGTTTGCTGTAATCTGTTGCCATATCAATTATTCCTTTCCGAAAAATTCATTATGTCGCTCTTGTAGAAGCGCCATAGCCTCTTCCCTACTTTAAAAGCTGGAATCTGTCCTGTTCTCGCCATTATCCGCACCACCTGCGGAGTTATGCCGAGCAATATTGCCACTCGCTCGGACGAAAGTATCACAGGTTCCTTTTCCCATGTGTAAGCCGGGCGCTGAGCTATCCTTGATTTCGGACGCCCCCTTTGATTGACTGACATAATAGGCTCCTTTCTGTTTGACATTCGGTATATTTGGTGCTATAATCACCTTGAAAGGGGGTGATTAGTATGGATTCGACCTTGTTTTTGGGTGATGATTTACTTGATGACCCCAGTCATGCTAAGTGGCAGTATGAAAAGCTATGCGAGCAGATTAAAGAGTTTCAAGACGGTATCGACAGCGAACACGAGCTTGCGCTGATGCTCACCAATTTTGGACAGTCGATAACGCTGGTTGTGACAGATATAAGTTATCAAAACCCTTGCCTGATTTACTACTATGGATATGTAAACGGCAAGTACTGCCAGCTCATTCAGCACGTCAGCCAGATAAATTTTCTGATGAAATCTGTGCCGAAGTCCGACCCAAACGCCCCTGCTCGGCGAGTTGGATTTGTTTAAGTCGAACCGCCTCAACATGATACAGAGTCATCGCTATTTCGCACATATCATGCGTTAGCTTTACATCTTCCTGCTCGGAAAGCAGCTGCAACTGCTTTTCGAGTATTTCTTTTACCTTGTCCATTCTTCTCACCTTCCTTTCTTATGCGGTTCCTTTTCTTGCAAACAGGTACACCATAATTAAATCTGAAGGATCGCTTTAATCTCATCTACAACCTTTCCGCTGGCTACCGTTCCTACGAGAATCTTATGTATCAGAGAACCATCAACATAAGCATCGGGGGCTCTTTGGCGCAGCTCTTCAATAAGCCAATTCTGCGTCTTGTCCATATCGACTAACTTTTTCTTTATAGCTTTGCCGAATTCAGAGCAGGGTTTAGAGTTTAATTTCAACATTTTTCACCTCTTTTCTCTAAAATAGTGCTTGACAATTACGTCAATATGTAATATAATGAGGTTAGAATCACTGTTTGCTACGTAATTTCGTAACCGTGCTTTAATTATATTACGTTTCCTCGTAATTGTCAAGCACTAATTTCGTATTTACGTAATTTTGTTACATTTAACAATTGGGAGGGGTGTACTTTGTCGGAACTGTACAAACGTATAGATAACTTATGCAAGAAACATCAAATAACCATAACACAGATGTGTAAAGAAAGTGGAGCAAGTAGAGGCTCGCTAAGTGATTTAGCCAATGATAGGATACAGACCTTATCATCGCCGACTATAAGGAAGATTGCTAACTTCTTCGGTTGCTCACCTGATTACCTTATAGGTGATACTTTATCGTTGGATTTCGTTCCGCATGAAAAAGAAGATGCAATCCTTGTTTGCCCAGAATGCGGCGATGAGTATATTCACTTCATTAAAACCAAACCAGTTGAATTTGGCAGCGAAAAAAGTGACGGTATAGCCATTGAGTTCAGATGCGAATGCGGTTACGAATTTTATTATGTAATAGAAACATATAAAGGCAATAGTTATATTGTAAAAACCGATAAATCATGTGCGGTTAAGTCACATAATAGTATTGAAATTGAAACTGCTCCTGTACCCCTTGCTTTCGCTGATAATAAGGAAAATAATATAATAGAAAAGTATTATGACCTCGACGAGCACGGAAAGAGAATGGTTGATCTTATCCTTAATGAAGAATATTTGCGTTGTACCAAAGATGCCAAAACATCTGAACTCCACATTGCCGCTGTCAACGGCATCACTGCCACAATGACTGACGATGCGGAGAAGCTCCACAACGACGTACAGGCGCTGATAAAAAAACACGAGCTGCCGAAATGACAGCTCGCAGTGTATTAAAATCGTGACGTTTAAGACCTATTGACATTTAAGGGGTTTTGATACCAAGATAATAGTACAAAAACTTTATTTTGGAGGACACCCTATGCACAAGACAAATTACATCATCGACATCGCCGACAAATTTCTGCTGAATAATGCAGTTTCATCATTGCCGATCAGTATTGAGACGCTTGAAGGAATCGCACACCGAAACGGATGGATATTAGAAACATACGCAACAGCACAAGAATTCATTGAAAATCGCAAACTTAATGATCTTACTGCCAAATGCAAGGCTTTCGTTATCAGCGCAGATGGCAAACATATCATTCTGTACGATGGCAATATCGACTATAATGATAAGATATTCAGCATCTGCCATGAGATGGGGCATATCGTACTGCACCATTCTTTAGGCGGGGAGATGTCAGCTGTTCAGGAATGTGAGGCTGATATTTTCGCTGAGGAAATGATCTCCCCCACCTGCAGCAGAGCAAGAACTCAGCTGCAAGAAGATCTATGCAAACAGCTCGGCATCAGGTCACATCGCAATATTGTTTCAATTGCGATACTTATTGCTTGCCTTGTGGTGCTTGCTTTATCTGTAGGTATATCATTACTGTCACGGAATCCCGAACAGACGATCAGCTATGAGCGCTCCGCCGCTTCGTCATCCGATACAGTAGCGAGCAGATCGGTATTCGTCACCCAGTACGGCAACAAATACCATGTGGATGGGTGTCATTACATAGCTGATAAGGATAATTTGTCAGAAATGGCAGTCGAGGATGCTGAAAGTAAGGGGTACAAACCTTGCGGATATTGTATTGATTAAATTCCTGCTATAGACATAAAAGGAGTATAAGATGTATTTCATTCTTGCTGTCATTCTACTGTCCCCTGTTGCTTTCATCATATTTATGCTTGTCCTTTCTTATCGTCTGCAACCTCAAAAAACAGCGAAAAAGCGCCGCAACACCCATCGTTTAACTGCATCAACGCAACTGCAGATACGCAGCAAGCAGTTCGATGAAACCATCACTCTCATTGACAGCACAACAAATTGTGAGACGTTTTTCGGCAGAATAGAATTTGCATATCAGATTGCCAACGAGCAGCGTCAAAGAATATGGCTGGCTTATCTTAACGATAATCTTCCTGATATGGTAAATTGCTTCATTGACAGGTCGTGTTATGTCGAAGCCGACAAGATAAAGACTCTGAAAACGCCCAAAGGTAGGCAGAACCGCTTCGATAAGTATACCGAAAGTATGAGAAAGAGCTTCACAGAATACAGCAGATACTGCACACAAGATAACAATGAGCATCTCGAAAGCACCCTAGAAAGTATGAAATATGAGCTGCTTAATGTAGAGACAGCAGAACCAGTACAGTTTACACAGACCTCCCCTGCCAAGATTTCCTCCGCACAGGTGAGACAAATATACAACAAGGCGGTATTCCTCAGCTGGGCATCGCACGGATACCCCATAGGCTGTGATTATCCACAGTATTTCAAATACGAGATGAATATACTGGATCCAAAGAAATACCACAGTCAGCTTATCAAAGAAAACCTGCTGACAGAGTGCAGTTATGCCGATAAACTTAGCTCAATGAAAGTCACTGAATTAAAAGAACTGCTCAAAAAGCACGATCTACCCTCCACTGGCAAAAAGCAAAAGCTGATAGAACTTTTAATTTCAAATCTGAGCGAGGAACAGCTCATTGCCGAGACGCAGCACATCCATAAGCTGAAGCTTACCGACGACGGACAGGCGTTCCTTGATATAAATCAAGGCTTCGTGGATCTCCGCAGAAGTAGCTATGATATCTCGCTGTCTGATTATGAAAAGGTATGGAAAACAGGCGTTATAAACTTCAACGAGGCAGCTGAGATCATTCTGAAAGAAAAGGATAGGCAATCCCTTGGGCGAAAAATAAAGTACGATCTTGCGCTCCTATACTATAGGACTGGCAACTACGAACAGTCTCTCTCCTACTACATACAGATATTGTATTACGACTATGCAGGCGGGTGTATTGATTACTGCAACGACTTCATCATCAACGAGATCCACAGCATGGCAGAATACTACTCCGATGATCTTGTGAACAGGTGCTATACTCAGTGCAGTAATGTCAAGCTGCACGGCTCAAAGCGTGAGTTTTTGCAGGCTGTGAGGAAGATAGTGGCTACAGGTGAACTATAAGCAGAGACAGATAATGCAATTGATTGCAAAACAAAAAAGCTCCCAGCGGCGGCAACCGTTGGGAGTTAGTAATAATATGAAGAAAGGCGGAATCAGCATGAGTGGCATAAAGAAGCGCACCGACGATAGATATGTAACCAAGATCACCGTTGACGGCAAGTCCAAGTATGTGTATGGCCGCACTATAAAAGAACGTGACGAAAAAGTGCGTGAGATTATGCGCAAACAGGAAAAAGGACTTGATCTTGCCGCCGAGCGAGACAGCTTCGGCTATTGGCTGGAAAAGTGGCTGAGAGTGAAAAAGTCCGAAGCTTCGGCGAAATACTACGAGAGCCTTGTGACGTGTTCCAAAAAGCTGAATGATTTGTCGCACATACAGATCTCCAAGCTCCGTGCCATGGATCTGCAGGATATACTGCTCGATATGGCTGCGGATGTCAGCACGTCAACAGGCAAGCCGTATTCACAGCGCACTATGAAAGCCGTGCGGGATATAGCGTCGTCCGTGGCTCAGATGGCAATAGAAAACCGTGTTATGGATTACAACCCCTTTGCAAAAATAAAGCTCCCCAAGGCTCAGAAAGAGCCTGAGAAGCGTGAGGCATTGACCGCTGAGCAGCAGCGCTGGATCGTAGATACTCCCCATAGAGCGCAGACAGCCGCTATGATAATGATGTATGCAGGACTCCGTAGGGGCGAACTGCTGGCTCTGCAGTGGACGGATATCGACCTTACTGCTAAGACTATCAGCGTAAATAAAGCAGTAGTCATGGAGAACGGCAAGAGCAGCGTGAAAACGGGCGGAAAGACCGATGCAGCTACAAGAATGGTATACATTCCCGATGTGCTTGTTGACTATCTTAAAAAGCAGCCTCGCACGAATTTCCTTGTGTGTCCGTCGGCGACAGGAAAGCTCATGTCACAGAGCGCATGGAGAAAATTGTGGGAAAGCTACCTCACCGACCTGAATATCAAATACGGAGATTTTGCCGCATATAAGAAGTGGAGTGATAAACACCCCAACGGTGAGCGCCCCTCAAAATTCCATCCAGAG
The DNA here is from genome assembly GCA_045532595.1 of Oscillospiraceae bacterium. Classification (GTDB taxonomy): domain Bacteria; phylum Bacillota; class Clostridia; order Oscillospirales; family Ruminococcaceae; genus CAG-115. The sequence goes on from JAZSGG010000015.1 coordinate 5,776, forward strand.
GAGCTGCCTATGCTCATTCCTCACTTTACCGCTCACTGGCTGAGACATACCTATATCACCAATATGTACCATGCAGGCGTGGACGTTCTCACCACCATGCAACAGGCAGGACATTCAAATATCAAGGTGACTATGGATATTTATACTCACCTTGACGCTCAGCATAAAGTTAAGAACATCGAAAAATTGAACAAATATCTTCACGCATAGTATAGTTTGACCACCAAACTGACAACTTTTCTGACAACCTTTTATGAATTTTAAGGGTATTTAACGATAAAAACTATTTTTTTAGGTCAAAATACAAAACCCTCTCAAACCGCATTACAAAGCCATTTGAGAGGGAATTTTTATTGGTGATCCACCCGGGAATCGAACCCGGGACACCCTGATTAAAAGTCAGGTGCTCTACCGCCTGAGCTAGTGGATCATGCTGCCAAATCGACAACATTAATATTATATCAAAACAGATATGTTTTGTCAAGGGCTTTTTTAAAAAGTTTTCGACAATAAAGCCGTCCGCAGGAGTCTTTGCACGGACGGCCGTCTTTCGTCATATCACCTTGAAGAAGCTCAGCATGCTGAACACGAACACCGCCGCAACAATAACGGGAAGCACCCATGTCATGTAGCCTCTCATCCACTTCTGCACCTTGATGCCCTTGCCGTGGTTGGCTTCCTCCTCGAAGTTCTTCCAGCCCCAGCCGTACTTCGTTACGCAGAAAAGCACGAACACCAGCGAGCCGAGCGGCAGCAGCAGATTGCTTACGATGAAGTCCTCCAGATCAAGAACGGTGGACTTCTCGCCCAGCGGCTTAATGAAGCTCAGCAGATTGAAGCCGAGTGCGCAGGGCAGCGAGAGCAGGAACAGCGCCACGCCATTGATAAGGCACGCCTTTTTTCTGCTCCAGCTGAACAGCTCCATCGTGCAGGAAAGGATGTTCTCAAACACTGCAAGCACCGTGGAGAGCGCAGCAAAGCTCATGAACACGAAGAACAGACTTCCCCACAGCCTGCCAAACGGCAGCTGATTGAACACGTTGGGGAGAGTTACAAAGATAAGTCCGGGGCCTGCGTCCACCTCCACGCCGTTTGCAAAGCAGGCGGGGAAAATGATCAGTCCCGAGCATATCGCAACAAAAGTATCCAGCAGCGCAACGTTTACAGCCTCGCCCATCAGCGAGCGCTCCCTGCCGATGTAGCTGCCGAATATCGCCATCGAGCCTATACCCAGCGAAAGCGTGAAGAACGCCTGATTCATCGCCGCAACGATAACGTTCACGATGCCGACCTCATTCATGCGCTCCACACTCGGCAGCAGATAGAACTTCAGTCCCTCGCTGCCGTTGCCGATATCGGTGATTATGCTGTTGCCCGCCAGCACCACCATTATAGCAAGCAGCGCGATCATCATTACCTTTGTTACCCGTTCAAGACCGCCCTGAACACCGAAGCCGCACACCGCAAAGCCTATCACTATCACGATGGCAAGATACAGCACAGACTGCACAGGGTCTGCCTGAACATCCGCAAAGGCGGTCTTTACGCCTGCTGCGTCCAGTCCCTCGAACTTGCCTGCCGCCATGGAAACGAAGTAATTCAGCATCCATCCCGAAACAGTGGTGTAGAACATCATCAGCAGGTAATTTCCCGCAAGGCAGAAGCCGCCGTGGATGTGCCACTTCTGTCCCTCGCCCTCAAGCTGCTGAAACAGCTTCACGGGACTTTTCTGCGCACCTCGGCCCACGGAAAACTCCATCGTCAGCACGGGTACGCCGAGTATCAGCAGGAACAGCAGATAGAAAAGCACGAAGATGCCTCCGCCGTTCTGACCTGCCACCCACGGGAATTTCCACACATTACCGATGCCTATTGCACAGCCTGCACTGAGAAGTATGAATCCCAGGCGGCTCTTGAGTCTGTCTCTGCTCATATATTACTGACCTTTCTTCGGCTCTACGCCGTTATTTTTAACAACACAAAGCCTATTATACGCTAAATCGCAGTGCTTGTCAAGTGCCGCCACGCTTGCGGAAGGTGCCGGGAGTCATTCCCGTGTGCCGCTGAAACATCTTACAGAAATATGAAGCCGAGGCAAAGCCGCATTCAAAGCTCACCGCTTCGATGGTCATACTGGTGCTGCGCAGCAGATGCTCCGCAGCCTCTATGCGGTAGCGCAGCAGATAGTTTACAGGCGAGGTGCGCAGGCAGCTCTGGAAGCAGCGTGCCGCCTCGCTCTTGCTGATATTTGCGGCGGCTGCGATATCCTGCAGCGTTATCTGTGAGCCGTAGCTGCGGCGGATGAAGTCTATCATGAGCTGCGTGCGGCGACGGATGACGTACTCGTTGCCCGAAACGCCCGAGCGCATGCTCTCCCCCATGTTGACGTAAAGCTCACGCCACAGCTCGGAAAGCAGCTGCTGTATGTCAAGCTCGTAGCAGGGCGAAGCTGCTTCCATATCCGCAAGCGCAGCAGGCAGCTGCACTCCCGAATATCCGTGCAGCAGCACGAACAGCCTGCCTGAAAGCTCCAGCAGGCGCTGCTGCCATTCTTCCTGCGGCGTCAGCAGCACATAGGCAAGCTCGCTGTTCATCACGAACGGCTTCACATATTTAAGACTTACATCGCTGCCCGCAGGTGCAATAAGCTCATCGGGGAACATCGCATAGGCGCAGGCGCATTCCTCGCCGCAGGCAAGGCTGTGCATCACGCCCGAGTTTATCAGCGCACCCTCGCCCGAGTGCAGCTCAAGCTCCCCAGAGACCGTGTGAAGCACCAGTCTGCCGTGATATACCACCAGCAGCTCAAGCTCGTGATGGCGGTGCAGCGGAGCGGTCTCCCCCATGGCTGTGATGGCGCTCTCGCCGTACAGCCTGATGGGAAATCCGCCGATGTGGCTGTTTGTATAGGCTTCTTTTTTCATTAAGTTAATCACCTGCTTAATTACTTTAATCGGGAAGATAATAACATAGCTTCGCAATGGGAAGATATTCATAAAACATCTGCATATCAAGAGAAAATCGTATCATGCCCAAAACTGCTTCATCGCAGAAATCCGCACCGCAAAAGCAAAGATATCGTTTACTCATTTTTCGGGTAAACCTTTTCACAGTGGGATGATAATACAATTAAATCAATGCTCCGTCACTGTCACGAGATACTTAAAAGTTACTCACCCGACTCCCCTTTGAGAATATTATACAATAAATCGGGAATATTGTCAATTGCCTGAACGACATATAGCGTGTATAATGTTAAAATGAGTAGAGTATTATGATATATTGCTCTGCGCTATCTGCCTATTTATTTAAGGAGGAAATAACATGAACAAATTCAAGAGACTGCTCAGCTGCAGCCTTGTGACAGCCATGCTGCTCAGCATGACAGCCTGCGACGAGGGCGGCACACCCGCTGTAACATCAGGCGTTGGCCCCGGCACAAGCTCTGCAACAACAGCAGCTACCACCACTGACCCTGACGAGAATGCCGCAACTGACGCTGAGATCAAGGATCTTGCTGAATCCGAGTCCTTCAAGCCCGACGGCGAATCCGGCGTTGTAAAGTTCCTCGGCTACTATGATATCACCGCCGACCAGAAGGGCGCAGAGCAGTGCAAGGTATTCAGCACCGATACATACGGCGGTACCATCGAGTGGATCTCCGCTTCCAGCGGCGCAGCTTACTACGAGAAGCTCGCAACACTGATCGCAGCCGATGATTCCCCCGATCTTCTGACATATGAGCCTCTTGCATTCCCCTACGGTGTAAGCAAGAACATGTTCGAGCCGCTGGACGAGTATTTCAATATCGACGATCCCCTCTGGGCTGACATGAAGCCTATAATCGAGGAATACACCTACAACGGCGTACATTACTTCTTCCCTCACAGAATGACAACAAAGTACGCCCTCAACTACAACCGCAAGACAGTTGAGAGCGCAGGCCTCACCGATCCTTACGATCTGTACAAGGCAGGCGAGTGGACTTGGGACGCATGGAGAGAGATGATGATCGAGTTCTGTAACCAGGACGACACCAACATCGGTTTCTACGCAACATCCACAATGCTTGAGGCTTTCGTTAACACAACCGGTACAAGCATCATCGATGTTTCTCCCGACGGAACCATTACCAACAATCTGCAGAGCGCATCTATGACAAGAGCGATCGAGTACCTCGCAGAGCTTGGCAGAAACAGCCTGCTCTACCCCGCAGATCACCCCTACGGCGACTGGGTATCTCCTCAGATCTGGGCACCTGTATCCAACAAGATCCTGTTCCTCGGCATGGAGCCTGAGTGGACATATATCGCTGCAACAGAGCAGATCCAGAACCCCACAGGCGTTGACAACGATATCCACGATACCGTTTCCGACTTCGCATTCGTTCCCTTCCCCAGAGATCCCAACACCGACGAGTACTATATGTGCGCAAACGCATTCGGCTACATGATCCCCAAGGGCGCTAAGAACATCAAGGGCGCTGTAGACTTCATCTACTGCAACCGCCTGTTCGATACCGACCAGGGCATCATCGACCAGCTGAGAAACGACCACGTTGCTCCCGCTACTATCACCTACACCGCAGGTAAGTACGCAGGCATGCAGAAGTGGAGAATCACATGGGACGAGACCTGCTACGACCTCTGGAGAGAGATGTGCGACTCCTCTAACTTCAAATTCGTCATGGATGATATGTACGGTTTCGGTGACGAGATGTCCACACCCATCACAGACGCTATGTACAACTCCACCTTCGGCGAGGAGTCCTGGTCTCAGCTGAGCGCAGAGATCGCACCCACCGTTGAGGGTACTCTCAAGGAATATATGTAATTCCAACGCATAATAAAAGAAGTGCTGCATCGAAAGGTGCAGCACTTCTTTTATGTGTTAATTTTCATCTGATATCTTCAGTCTCGAGGTGTCATACATAACCAGTGCATGATTATCACGGATGACTTCGGTGCTGAGCGTATCCCCTGTTTCACGGGATATCCTGCTCCTGACCACCTTGCCGCAGCGGTAAACGCCGTCCTCTTCACGCACGAAGCGGTGATCCTGCGTCCGTATGTCGTAGATATGCTCCTGCGGTCTGTCTGAACGCAGCTCTCCGATAAGGCACTCGCCATCGGTATGCACGAGTATCTGATAGGTGATGTCGGTATCGTTCCGTACACGGTAATCGAGATAGTTGTACATGATGGACGTACCCGTGCCGAAAGGCACCTTCCTGCCAAAATCGGGGAAAAGATCGTATCTGTCGTGGTGGTGATGCTCGGTTATGGTCAGCTCGGAATGCAGCACCATCCAGTGGATGAGGTTGGAAAACTGGCACAATCCCCCGCCGATGCCTTCGGACGGGCGGTTGCCCTTTATCACCATGCCCTCCACAAAGCCACGCTTCCTGCTGTCCCTGCCCACTAGCCGCCAGAAGGAAAAGGTCTCCCCCGGCTTTATCAGGATGCCGTCAACACAGGGCGCCGCTATCGCAAGGTTTATCGCCTTGTTTTCCTGCAGCCGCATATCCACCTTGCCCAGCCTGCGGCGTATCAGCGACTTATGCTCAAAAACAAGCTCCTCAAGCGGCTGAGCGCTTCGCTCGGAGGCGAAACGTTCCTTGCCGAAAAAGTCCTTCAGCCTGCGCTGCAGGATGTTCTTTTCCACCGCTATCCTGTAGGTCAGCGGCGATATCTCACAGAAAAGCTTTCTTGCCATCCGTTATTCCTCGTCAACTCTTATTCCTGCCTGAACAGTCTCGAGGGTCTCAGGCTCGAGGGTCTCAGGCTCGGGAGACTCTGTCTCGGCGGTGTCCGTTGTAGCGGCTTCCGCTGCAGGCTCGGACTCCTCGGTGGGAACAGACTCCTCTGTTGGAGCAGCTTCCTCAGTGGGTGCAGACTCCTCTGTTGGAGCGGCTTCATCGGTGGGTGCAGACTCCTCGGTGGGCGCTGCAAGCCTCGGATACATCGTCCCATCCCTGTTAAGGGTGTTGTATATCTCCCACAGCGCTATGCGGTAGGCATAGGGAGAAAGGTGTATGCCGTCGCCGCCGTCAAGCTGATTATTCAGCATACCCTTGTCGTTCAGCATCAGCTTTCCGTAGTCCACATAGTAAACTCTGTCGGGATACTTCGCTGCAAGCGCCTGCAGCTCCGCATTGAAATAATCTATGCGCTCGTTGGAGGTGAAGTTGCTTCGCACGGGGGTCATGGCGCAGAGATACACCACCGCCTCGCTGCCCGAAAGCACTCTGTCAACTATTTTTGCATAGTTCTTGTGGTAATCCGAGGGGTGTATCATGTTTATATCATTCATGCCCATGGAGAGGAAGACAAGCTCAGGCTCGGTGCGGCTGAGAAGCTCCTCAAGGTGCAGCTCCTCGTTCTTTTTGCCGTATGTAAAGGTGTATTCATCGAAATTGCGTGTACCCATGCTGCCGTTTGCATAAACGTGCGCAAAGCTGATAACATTGTATGTGCCGAAGCCCTTGCAGATGCTGTCGCCGATGAAGATGCTGCGCTGAACATACTCCATCTGCGCCTCGGTGAGATAATATGCGCCGTAATCCATGGGGTCAGGCTCCTCGGCAGGCTCAGGCTCGGTCTGCACTGTGGCGGCAGAGGTGGCCGTGGTGGTAGCTTCGGTCACGGCAGGCTCGGTGGCGGGTGCAGTTGTTGCAGGGGCAGGCTCGGCGGTCTGCTCCTCTGCGGTAGAGTGGGAGGTCTCAGGCTCCTCGGCAGGCTCTGTATGCTGCTCCGTTGCGCTGCTGACAGGGACAGATACCACAGGCGGCTCTATCACTCTCGGCTCATCCTTCGCACATCCCGACATTATTAAAACCGCTGCAAGAGCGGCGGATACTTTTATGCTTTTCATTGTTTCTGACCTCTATATCAAGCCATTCGGCAAATTAATTTGTACAACATAATTATCATACTACAACCGCCGACAAATTGCAATACTTTTCGACAAAATATCACAAAAAAACCGCCGCCGTTTTCACATTCGGCAGCGGTCTCATGTCAAATTATCAGGTAAGGCTCAGGGCATACTCCACAGCCTCGTCAAGAGTTCCCTGCGGCAGTGCGGAATAATCTGCCTGCTGCGGATTCTCCAGCCACTCAGGCACGAGGAACACCTTCATTCCTGCGTTTACGGCGGCCATATCATCCTGCACGCTGTTGCCGATCATGATGCACTCCTCAGGCTTGACGCCCAGCTTGTCCATGATCTCCCTGAAATAACCGGGGAACGGCTTGCAGTATGTACTGTTATCGTAATGGGTAACATGGTCGAAATCCTCGGGGGAAAGACCCACCCAGGCCATGCGTGTGTTCATGCCGTCTGAGGGGAACAGCGGATTTGTCGCCAGCACCACCTTCAGACCCTTTGCACGCAGCTTCTCGATAAGCGGCTTTCTGTCCACAGCGTATTTCACGATGCACTGCGCCTTGTTGAACTCCTTTGTATAGAACTCGTCGCACAGCGCCTTTGCATCGGGCAATCCCTCGTTCATGGAGTTGAATACCTCCCAGAACACCTCGGAATTAAGCTTTGAGCCGTCGTTCTTTATCATAGCCTTTGTGCCTGCCCAGATGGACTTCACTGTATGCTCGGGATCATAGCCGAGGGGAGCAAGCTTCTTGCAAAGCTCGCCGAAATATACCTTGATGAACTCATCCTGCTCAAAGGGGATAAGAGTTCCGTCCATATCAAACATTACTGTTGTTATCATCCGATTTCCTTTCTGCCTTGCGCTTTGCGATAATCTCACGCTGTCTTGCAAGCTTCTTTTCATAGGAAGCTATTGCGTCGTCATCCGCACGGTATATCGTCCTTGCGGCTGTCCATAGTGTAGCGCTCGCCTTCTTGCAGCTGAGCTTCACAAGGAACTTTCCGTGCTGCTCGCACTCGGCAATGACGGACTTTCTTCCGCCGCCGAAGCTGAGCCATTCCTGCGACTTCATCAAGCCTTGACAATCGGGGCATGGGATATCCCTCACCCTTGCATCGGACAGTATCAGCTTATAATCGGTGATGTTCTTGATAACGTCACGGCGCAGCGGCACTCTCGCACCTGCGGACATGGAGGAATATTCCGCCAGACCCTTCTGCATATCAAGTCTGCGGCATATCTCATAAGTAAACCATGCGTCGTTCATTGCGTCATGCGCCTGAATATCGAGGGATATCTGCAGACGCTCAGCCGCATCGGACAGCGCCCACTGGGTGCGCTCGTTGTCGATCTGGTTCTTGTATATCAGCTGCAGGTTGATGTAATCGCTGCCCCAGGACGGGTCAAAGCCGTGCAGTGCCATGTTATCGGACAGCATCGCCACATCGTCAAAGCCCCATGTGATGAAGCGGAAATCATTGCCGCACCACTCCCTGAAGCGCTCGAAAGCCGAGGGGAACTTCTCACCCTTTGCAAGCTGCGCATTGGTGATGCCCGTGATCTTCTCCACATGGCGGTTCATCCTGCGGTAATATTTCGGGGCGATGTTTATCTTCATCTTATCTATCAGATTGAAGCTATCGTCCGTCTTTACGGCGCCGATTTGGATGATCTCGCCACGGAGTATCACAGGCGACTGCACCATCTTAGAGCGATCCAGCGCCTGATTCCATTCCATATCAAGAATGATATAGTTCATTATTTCACGATCCTTTTGATAATGAGGAATTAGGAATGAGGAATGAGGAATTTCGGTGTCTGCTTCGCAGACGGATTTCAAAGCGGCTGCGCCGCTGAATCAGGAATTCGTTAACGTTACGGCGTAGCCGTCATTTTGATTCGTCGCCGTAGGCGACACAATAATTCCTAATTCCTCATTCCTAATTCCTAATTGCTTTGATACAAGCTCCGCTTGTATCAAAGCATGAGCTTTCCGCCTACTGCTTCCTTGCGCCACTCAACGAAGTCATCGTAGGTGCCCATTCTGTCGAAGCAGCCTGTTTCGGTGATCTCGATGATGCGGTTTGCAGCGGTCTGCAGTATCTCGTGGTCGTGGGATGCGAACAGGATGTTGCCCTTGAACTCGGAAAGACCGTTATTTACAGCAGTGATGCTCTCGAGGTCGAGGTGGTTTGTGGGACGGTCGAGGATAAGCACGTTGCTCTGGAAAAGCATCATTCTTGAGAACATGCAGCGAACCTTCTCACCACCCGAAAGCACGTTTACGGGCTTGAAAACATCGTCGCCGCTGAACAGCATACGTCCGAGGAAGCCACGCAGGTAGCTTTCGGTCTCATCCTTCGAATACTGGCGCATCCAGTCGAGGATGGAGAGCTGGCAATCGTTGAAGAATGCACTGTTGTCATTCGGGAAATAGCTTACGGAGGTGGTGCTTCCCCACTTATAGGTGCCTTCATCAGGCTCCAGCTCGCCCATGAGTATCTTAAACAGCGTGGTAACGGCGATCTCGTTATTGCCGACGAAAGCGATCTTGTCGTTCTTGCCGACGGTGAAGCTGACATCGTTCAGCACCTTCACGCCGTCCACGGTCTTGGAAAGACCCGATACCTGCAGGATATCCTTGCCCACCTCACGCTCCATATCGAAGCCGATGTAGGGATATTTTCTGCTGGATGCAGGCAGTTCCTCGACGGTCAGCTTGTCGATAAGCTTGCGGCGGGATGTAGCCTGCTTGGACTTGGATTTGTTTGCGGAGAAGCGTGCGATGAAGTTCTGCAGTTCCTTTATCTTCTCCTCTGCCCTCTTGTTCTGCTGCTTTATCATGCGCTGGATGAGCTGAGAGGACTCGTACCAGAACTCGTAGTTACCAACGTACATCTTGATCTTGCCGTAGTCGATATCAACAATATGGGTACATACATTATTCAGGAAGTGACGGTCATGGGATACCACGATAACGGTACCGAAATACTCTGCGAGGAAGTCCTCAAGCCACGAAACAGCGTCGATATCGAGGTGGTTTGTAGGCTCGTCCATCAGGATGATGTCGGGGTTTCCGAACAGGCACTGCGCCAGCAGCACCTTTACCTTCTCGTTACCTGTAAGGCTGTCCATCTGCTGATAGAGTATCTCCTCAGGCAGACCCAGACCCTGAATGAGCTTGGATGCGTCGGACTCAGCCCCCCAGCCGTTCAGCTCTGCGAATTCCGCTTCGAGCTGTGCAGCCTTGTCGCCGTCCTCCTCGGAGAAATCTTCCTTGGCATAGAGAGCGTCCTTCTCCTGAATGATATCATACAGGCGCTTGTTGCCCATGATGACGGTATCCTGCACGGTGTACTGGTCGTATGCGTAGTGGTCCTGCTTCAGCACGCTCATGCGCAGCTCGTCAGGCATGGAAACGCTGCCCTTTGTAGGCTCCAGCTCGCCGCACAGCGCTCTCAGGAACGTAGACTTGCCCGCACCGTTTGCGCCGATAACGCCGTAGCAGTTGCCGGGGGTGAACTTCAGATCAACATCCTTGAACAGAAGCTGTCCACCGAAGCTGATGCTTAAATTTGAAACTGTTATCAATGTATTGTCTCCCTTCGGGCGATAATAATGAGGAATGAGGAGTGAGGAATGAGGAATTATGGTGCGGCTTCGCCGCTTATCACAAATCACTCCTACACTCTACTGCTCATTTATTATCTTTCATCGTTTTAGTGATAGCTGACAGTATCTTCTTTATTTCTGAACAATCAGCAATCAAAGAATTATATTCATTTTCGGTAATGTACTGACTCAAACACAGCAATTCAAGCCAATATTCCGTTTCGGCGCATTCCTTGAAAGCAATATACATCTTTGCATGGAAATCATTGTTACTCATGGCACATTCTGCCTCCGCAATGTTTGCGCCGATGCTTGTACCACAACGTAATATCTGCTTTGATATCACTGTCTCTTTTTTCTCGGAATTCAGGTATTTATATAATCGGATGACTCTTAATGCAAAAGCTTTACTTTTATCAAATACAATATTGTCTTTCATTACAGTCACCTATGAAAAAGGAATCTCTCTGCAGCGAAGCCGCATTTCAAATATGTCTGCGTCAGCAGACACCGAAATTCCTCATTCCTCACTCCTCATTCCTAATTAAAGTGCCGCAAATGCCTGCTCGATGTCGGCGATGATGTCGTCAACGTTCTCGAGACCTACGGAGAAGCGGATGAGGCCGCCGTCGATGCCTGCTGCAACGAGCTGCTCATCGGTGAGCTGTCTGTGTGTAGCGGATGCGGGATGCAGAACGCAGGTGCGGATATCTGCAACATGCACCTCATTGGAAGCAAGCTTCAGGCTGTCCATGAACTTAACAGCTGTGTTTCTGCCGCCCTTGATGGAGAAGGAGATAACGCCGCTGGTGCCGAGGGGCATATACTTCTTTGCAAGTGCATTCTGCTTGGAGGAAGCCAGTGCGGGGTATGTCACGAACTCAGCCTTACCGCTCTTCTCGATATACTCTGCAACCTTTATAGCGTTCTCACAGTAGCGCTGCATACGAACAGCAAGGGTCTCCAGACCGAGGTTCAGCAGGAAGGAGCTGTGCGCTGCGGGGTAGCAGCCGAAATCTCTCATAAGCTGCATTCTTGCCTTTACGATGTAAGGAGCGAATGCGTAATCTCTTGTGTAAACAGTGCCGTGGTAGCTGTCGTCAGGCTCGGTCATGCAGGGGAACTTACCGCTGGTCCAGTCGAACTTGCCACTGTCAACGATAACGCCGCCTACCTGTACTGCGTGACCGTCCATGTACTTGGATGTGGAGTGGATAACGATATCAGCGCCCCACTCGATGGGTCTGCAGAGGATGGGTGTTGCGAATGTGTTATCAATGATGAGCGGAACGCCGTGTGCGTGTGCAACCTTTGCCCACATCTCGATATCAAGAACAGTGATGGCAGGGTTTGCGAGAGTCTCGCCGAAAACTGCCTTGGTGTTCTCCTTGAATGCTGCTGCAAGCTCTTCCTCGGTAGCGTCATGCTCAACGAAGATGCACTCGATGCCCATTCTCTTCAGTGTAACGGCAAACAGATTGATGGTGCCGCCGTAGATGGAGGAGGATGCGATGAAGCTGTCGCCTGCCTGACAGATATTCAGGATGGAGATGAGGGACGCAGCCTGTCCGCTGGATGTGCACATAGCAGCAACGCCGCCCTCCAGTGCTGCGATCTTCTTTTCAACGCAGTCGGTGGTGGGATTCTCGAAGCGGGAGTAGATGAGGCTCTTGGTGGGGTCGTCAAATACTGCTGCAACATCATCGGTGGAATCATAAACGTAAGTGGTGCTCTGAACGATGGGCATTACTCTGGGCTCGCCGTTCTTGGGGGTATAGCCTTCATGCAGGCACTGGGTCTCGATCTTCATAATATTTGTTCCTTTCTTTTACCGCATTGCGGAGATATTTTATACATACATTATGCATTATACCATACTTCCCGATATTTTACAAGAGCAAATCGCAGAAATTTGCCAGCGACGCCGAGCGATGCTCGGCTTACGCGGGGCGCAAACTCCATTTCGCATTCCCCTAATGGGAATGCGATTTTGCTGCGCAAAACCATTACGTTTGCTACTGATCCCCTTTTAAAATGCACCTACGCCGTAATGTCATGCGACGTTACGGCGTAGCCGTTTTAAAATCTGTCGGCGTTAGCCGACACATTCATTCCTCATTCCTCACTCCTCATTCCTAATTAATTTGAAACGCCCTGCGTTTCAAATTCCGATTTATCAATGTGACCCGAAACTTCGGGTCATATTTTTTCTTATTCTTGACAAAACTGATACATCGG
>JAZSGG010000055.1:0-13267 GCA_045532595.1 Oscillospiraceae bacterium
GCATCGGGATCGCATACCTCGGTGGCAGTCTTGCCGATGTCATAGCGGAAAGCGCTGTCATGATCAGAATAATAACCGTTTTCATCCTTGCGCACCGCCTTATAGAAAGTGGCGGTCTTTTTTGTGTGCTTGATGCCGTAGAAGTCCATGAACTCGTGGATATTCTTAGGCATGAACACAATTCGTGCATTGCCTGAGATCCGTATCTTGCCGTTAATCTGGCGGTTGACGATCTGGGAATTGCCTGAAGCCACGACAGAGGAGTTTCCCCAAGCCTCGACGGAGGAGTTTCCCCTAGCCACGACACGCCAATAATAGCACTTATTAACCACCACCGTAGCTGTGCAATTAATGTAAATCCTGCCCCTGAAATCGTCGGGGATAGCGTCCATCTCCGCCTGATTGGTGACGGTGATCTCGCTGAGTTTGCTGTAATCTGTTGCCATGATGTTTTTGATCCTTTCTGAAATGCTTGTCCGATGTTTTTAACGTCCTGTGTTCTTTACTCTGTAGCAGCCTTTTCACGCTGAATACGGCGCATTTCCTGCTCCGTCCAAAGGCGCTGGGCGAGTTCTTCAAAGCTCTTCCTGTCCTGTTCACGCTGTTTGGGTGTACGACTTGCTATATAGCTGTCGTCTATCTTGCAGATACATCCATCAAAATTGTAGGTTGCTACTACTGCCATAATATCACCTCCTGATAATGTGTATGATGTTGGGGATTGTACAGTTTACTGGTTTTTACGCTATCTGCCGCTTCAGCCTTGCGACATACCATTCAAGCTGACGCTTCCTCTGCTCGTAATCGGGAACAGCAAGCAGCAGTCCGATATCAACCTTCTGAAGCTTGTCCGTAAGCTCGATTTGCTCGGGTGAGAGGAAAGGTCTGATACTCTCGCCCTTTGCAATGCCGTGAGCCTGCCTGAACTGCTTCGCCGACATCCCCGTGACAATGCGGTTTATCATGTCACATTCGTTGCTGAAGTGATAGGGCTTGGGGTTGTCGTGTATCAGCTTGATGTTCTCGGTAAGCAGTGGGAACTCCTTGCGGGCGGTCACGAGCGTTTGGATGAATTTCTCCATCTCGTTGAAGCGCTTTATGTACATCTCTTTGAACTTCATAGCCCTTGTTCCTGTGTAGCCCATAACAAGCATTGTAAATCCGTCACGGGTCATTTCGTAACAAGGCAACTTTCTGCCAGTTTCATCCTTGTAAGTGGACTCCTTAAAATTTAGGAGTCGGAAGTCATCACTCAACCCAGATTTGGGGGCAGTGATTTTAGCGATATCACGCAAAACATGGTCGTGTCTTTTCTCAAAGAACTTCGCCACAAACAGGGAATTTACCCTTGCTGTATCATTTGTGTCTGCGAACACTCCTAAGGCGTCCATTGGAATTAATGCTTTCATGTTTCCTCCTCTGTAAGAAAATAATCAATTGCTACATTAAAGTAGCGTGCAAGTATTACAAGTTTATCAATTTTAGGCGTAGCTCTGCCTGTTTTCCAATCCGATAAAGTTGACTGAGAAATTCCAGTGTCTTTAGCAACTTTATATGGAGTAACATTGTTTCTTTGTAACAATCGCACAAATTTGCTGTACATGATTTCATCTCCCTTCGTGCAAATACCCCATTGAAAATACTACGAAAATGTGATATACTATGAATATCCCAACCAAAATATATCTTTTAAATCGTAATTTTCTATGTACTTTGCTTTTTACAAGTATTATGATACTACATAATTTACGAGTAGTCAAGCTATTTTACTTAGAAATTTACGAGTATTGATAATATTTGTAAATTTTAAACAAGTAGGAGATTGATATGTACGACCGTTTTGTGCAATTGTTGCAAGAAAATGAGATTACCGCATACCGAGTGTCAAAGGATACCGGAGTAACGCAGACTACACTATCGGATTGGAAAACGGGTAGAGCTACGCCCAAAACTGCTACATTGCAAAAAATAGCGGATTATTTTGATGTTACCTTAGATTGGTTAGTAGGAAAATCCGATTACAGAAATGGAGAGCAGTATTCAACGGATAAAGATATTATTTTAGTAGCTCGACATTTAGAGGATATTCCGATAGAAGATAGGAAGGTTGTAATAGAAGCAATAGAAAATACTATAAATGCATATCTCAGAGGAAAAAGAGGCAATAAGGAGGATTAATGGATATTAAGCCTAATTTCGATAAAGCTGAAAAGCTGGCAAGAGAATTACGTCTCATGCAATCTACTAACGACTTTTCACTGAATATAAATAAACTGGACTTCGATAGAGAAATATACATCGATACTTTTGAAAATTACGCTGCTCTGACAAATTGTTCGGTTTCCGATCTGACTTCAAATGGAAAAATGAAAGATGGATATACAGTTAAGTCGGGTACTTCAAGCATTATCCTCTATCACGATGCGAACAGATATAAGCCCAGATTAAAGTGGACGATTGCTCATGAAATCGGTCATATCTATATGGGACACAAAAAGGACGACAGTAACGAAGAAGTCGAAGCACATTGGTTTGCAGCTGAATTCCTTACACCCATACCTATCATCTTTGAAATATTAAAAAAAGGGGTGAGGGTATCCACAGATACTTTAAGCGAGTTGTTTGGCATATCGCCTGAGGCGGCCTGCAAACGGGTAAACAGTTTAAATCGTATGCAGGTTACATCAGCATATTTGAACAGCGATTTCCATGACAAATATGGAGAAGAAATCGATGCTTATGTTAAAAATCAGGGCAATACTGTGGCATATAACATTAACAGTTAATTATAAGGAGCGTGTATCATCATGGGCTTAATGGATATATTCAAAGCCACCGAAAACAAAGCTTTGACAGCAGAGGTTGAACGCCTGACAAAGGAGAATCGAGCTTTGCAGGAACAGATCACCCCGTCATTACTTAAGTCCCTCGAGGATACTATTGCTGATCTCCGCAAGGAAAAGGAGAACCTGCAAGCTGCCGTTGACGAACTGAATACCGAGCGTAAGACCGCCAAGATTGAGCTGAAAAAGCTGAATGATGAGATCGCAGGTACAAGTGATATATACGAAAGCGGTGTGTATTCTCCCAAGTATGATTTTGAGACTTCAGCCGAATATGCCGATAAGCTTGCTGAGATAAAAGAAAAAGAAAAGAGCATGATATCCGAAGGGCGTGCCGCTCATTGCGGCACCTCTTGGACTGTACACGGTTCAAGAGAAAAGGGTATAAAGATGGAAAAGGACACAATCAAGCTGCTGCTCAGAGCCTTTAATAATGAAAGTGACGGATATATCCGCAAAGTGTCTCATAGTAATATCGAGACCACCGAAAAGCATATACAGACCTCCTATGATGTTATAACCAAGCTCGCAAAGGTCAATGATATCACGATAAGCTCTCAGTATCTTTCGTTAAAAAAAGAGGAGCTGTACCTTGCTTACGAATACGCCTGCAAGAAACAGGAAGAGAAAGAAGCAGCGAAGGAAGAACGTGCAAGGCTGCGTGAGCAGGCAAAGCTTCAGAAAGAGATAGAAGAGGCGAGAAAAAAGCTGGAAAAGGAAAGAGATCATTATATGTCCGCATTAAAGACCATTTCCAAACAGCTTGAAAGTGCAGACGGCGAGCTGAAAGATGAGCTTCTTGCAAAGCAGGCTGAGATCCAGGAGCATATTTCGGATAATGATCTTGCAATGAAGGATGTGGATTACCGTGAAGCAAATCAGAGAGCGGGATATGTGTATGTTATCTCCAATATCGGCGCATTCGGTGAGAATGTATATAAGATAGGAATGACACGCCGCCTTGATCCACAGGAGCGAGTTGATGAGCTGGGTGATGCTTCCGTGCCGTTCAGTTTTGATGTACACGCTATGATATTCTCTGATGATGCGCCCAAACTGGAGGCGGCTCTACATAAGGCTTTTGAGGATAAGAAGGTCAATATGATAAACCATCGCCGTGAATTCTTCCATGTATCACTGGAGGAGATAAAGGAAGTAGTTCGCCAGAATTATGATAAGACGGTGGAATTTATTGATTATCCTGAGGCGGATCAGTGGCGAGCGTCTGTAAGAATGAGAGGGGTTTGATATGTTTTAACCTTGCAAGCGGAAATTGCGAAAGGAGATAAGTATGGGAAAACGACATTATGATTATCGCAGTATCGAGCCGTTTAAGTGTAATAAGAAATACGAGTGTCAAGCGGAGCAGTGCTTTAAATATTACATGAAATATACTGATAATGATACATATTTTTCTACGAATCAAACATTTAAGCATATTGATTATTACTATGATAAATATAAGGCCAGACGTAATATGACAGCTAGCGAGCGTTCTCGTAGTGCTAATTACCTTCTGAAAAAAATTGCGGAGATCGAATATCAGATAAAAAGTGCGTTTTCTATATGGACTTCAATAGCTGTATCATTATGTGTTTCGATTTTCATTGCAGGTTTACAAATTCAAGATAACGGAACTAGCTTCTTTGATTTGTTCAATAAATACATACTTGATTTGACTGATATTTTCTTGGTTGATGTAAATGTTGCTTATGTTTTGTTCTACATTGTAGCAACTATTACAGTAATTATTGCTTTTTCGTCGGGTATTTTGGTTGTGTTTTTGGGAATTACTGCAATATCAATATGGTTTTATAAACGTACGTCGTATTACAGGATTAATATAATGCCGTATGAAAGAAATGCAATAATAAGAGTGTTATGCACTTATGACAGTAAATTTAGGAATATTGATTAAGTGTTGTACTTTATTAAATTTGGTTGTAAAAGATGCGGTAAAACAAAAATTCCCCTGCCCGAAAGAGCAGGGGAAAATAACAGAAAGGAGCCGCCTATGCCAAAGGAATACGCCATCTACCTCCGTAAATCCCGAGCAGACCGTGAAGCAGAGCAGCGGGGCGAGGGTGAAACGCTCGCACGCCATGAGCAGACCTGTCTTGAAGTAGCGAAAAAGCAGGGTCTGCCTGTCACGCAGATATATAAAGAGGTCGTATCCGGCGAGAGTATAGAGGCTCGTCCGCAGGTGCAGGAGCTGCTTGCTGCTGTGGAGCAGGGAAGATATGCAGGCGTGATCGTGATGGAGGTCGAGCGACTTGCCCGTGGCGATACCGTAGATCAGGGCATAGTTGCTCGTGCGTTCTCCACATCCCATACCAAGATAATCACACCCATCAAGACCTACGATCCCGACAACGAGTTTGATGAGGAGTATTTCGAGTTTGGTCTGTTCATGAGCCGCAGAGAGTATAAGGTCATCAACCGCCGTATTCAGCGCGGTCGTGTTGCATCAGTGAAAGAGGGCCGCTTTATCGGCTCTACGCCGCCCTATGGCTACGACAAGGTGAAGATACTCAAGGATAAGGGATACACCCTTGCACCTAACGAGGATGAGGCTCCTGTGGTGCAGCGTATCTATAATATGTATAACAGTGGCATAGGCATGATATCCATTGCAAATGCCCTTGACGCCGACGGCATAAAGCCTCGAAACCGTGATTACTGGAGCAGAAGCACAATCAGCGATATACTGCGGAATCCTGTGTATACGGGTAAGATACGCTGGTCGTATCGTCCCGATGTTAAACGTTCTACAGATGGTAAGCTCACAAAACACCGTGTAAAAAATCCCGACTGTATTCTCGTGGACGGTCTGCACCCTGCGCTTATCAGCGAGGAGCTGTATGACGAGGTACAAGGAAAGTTGAAGAGCTTGAAAAAGCCGCCCTTGAAGCTTACCACAGAGCTACAAAACCCGCTCACAGGCCTGATATACTGTGCCAAATGCGGCGCTACAATGACCCGAAACGGCACAGGAACACGTAATCAGCACGCAACTCTGCGCTGTTCAAACAGGCGCTGTACAACAGTGTCGTCACGTTTGGATGTCGTGGAGCGGTATGCACTGAAATCTCTTGCAGAGTGGTTAGGTGAATATAAGCTGAAGCTGAAAGCAGAGCGTCCAACAGTGATGGATTTCGGTGGAAATAAGAAAGCTCTGAGTTCAGCACGGACAGAGCTTGATAAGGTTGAAAAGCAGATATCTAATACTTATGATCTACTGGAGCAGCAAGTGTACGACATTGATACATTCCGTACACGAAATCAGACATTATCACAGAGGAAGTCTGAGCTTGAAGCGGAGATCATACGCATCGAAGCCGAGATGAGCAGGGAAGAGGAAAACCGCCTTGCTTACCGTCAGATAGTGCCACGAGTGATAAATGTTCTTAAAACCTACTATACACTTGACAGCAATGAAGCCAAGAACGTCTTGCTGAAGGGAGTTATCGAAAAGATAATGTACAGCAAGGATACACCCAACAAAAAAGGCCAGGGAGAGATAGCTACATTCGAGCTTCTTATCATTCCGAGGTTGATGGATAAATAACGTGTATCTTCAGTGGGGCTACACATACGGTCCACCTCTCGCTGTCTCTCCCGAAAACGAGATACGCCGTGTGCTGGATTATGCAGTGACGGCTATTCCGCCCGAAAAGCTGCTGATGAGCCTGCCGAACTACGGCTACGACTGGACTCTGCCGTATACCCGTGGCACCGCCGCAAGAAGTGTGGGACTCACCGAGGCACTGGAGCTTGCCCTGCAATACGGTGCCGAGATCCGCTTTGATGAAACGGCACAGTCGCCCTATTTCAACTACACATCCTCTGACGGAATGCAGCATGTGGTGTGGTTCGACGATCCCCGTTCAATCCGCTCAAAGCTTGAACTGGTGCGGGAATACGGCCTTGCGGGAGTCAGCTTCTGGACGGTCAATCGCTGTTATGTTCCGGCGTGGCTGCTGCTTCAGGAGCTTTTCGAGATACAGAGGATATAAGTTCAGCCGACTAATAAACACTTGCAAAATGTAGGAAAATATGCTATACTATAGTTGTCCAATAAATTTCAGAAAGGATGTTTTATTATGGATATCAAGGCAAAGATCGAAGAGATCGTTGAAAAGGTGAAGAATGATAAGGATTTCGCTGCTAAGTTCAAGGCTGATCCTATCAAGGCTGTGGAGGGCGTTCTCGGCGTAGATCTTCCCGATGACAAGATCAAGGAAATTATCGACGGCGTTAAGGCTAAGGTTAAGCTGGATGAGATCGGCGATAAGTTTGAAGGCATCGCTGACAAGATCGGCGGTCTTTTCAAGAAGGATTGATTTTTATCGAGTTAAAAATCCCACTGTTAAAAAGTGGGATTTTTGCTTTTAAAGGGTTGCAAAATATGTGATAATGTGGTATGATATGTATAAGAATATATTTTGGGGGACTATATTATGCTCCATGGATATAAAATTATCGGTATCTGTACCACGAAAATGAACGCTCAGCAGGATATGACATTCCTTGAACGTCTGAACGAGCGTCTGCGTTATCAGGGTTACAGAATTTTTATATATTCCACCTGCTCCGATCTTTATTGGGGAAGCCGCAGTGAGCAGGGTGAGAAGTCTGTCTTTGACCTGATGGATTACGACGTGCTGGACGCCGTTATTATCACATACGAGAAGATAAAGGACAGGGCGCTCAGCGAGGATATCGCACGCCGTGCGAAGGCTAAGGGCCTGCCTGTTATCGTGCTGGACGGTCATATCGACGGCTGCATCAATATGAATTTTGATTTCAAGCTCGGCTTTGAGAAGATAGTCCGCCATGTGGTAGAGGATCACGGTCTGCGCCGTCTGCACATGATGGCAGGTATGAGGAACAATGTTTTCTCGGATGAGCGCATCGAGGTGTTCAGAAAGGTCCTTGCAGAGCATGATATCCCTGTGGATGACAGCATGATAAGCTACGGCGATTTCTGGTCCACTCCCACAAAGGCAGCAACGGAGGAGCTTATTGCCCGTGGCGAGCTGCCCGAGGCTGTGGTGTGCGCAAACGACAGCATGGCTGTGACAATGTGCGGTGTGCTGAGAGATCATGGCATCTCCGTGCCTGATGATATAATCATAACAGGCTTCGATGGCATCGACGATGTGCAGGTCGCAAACCCCACAATATCCACCTGTATGTGTACAAGTGCTGCGAGAGCAGATATGGCAGCTGACATCATCCTTGGCAACATGCCTTATTCGGAGGAGGGCGAGGATGTCGCACTCGTGCCTGAGCTTGATCTTGCGCAGTCCTGCGGCTGTGTGATGGATAATGCGCTGAACGTTTCGGGGCATCTTACAAGGATAAATGACAATTTCAACCGCTATCAGGGCGAGGAGCTGCTGTTCTTTGAAATGACTTCCACTATCTTTGAGTGTAAGAACTTTGAAGAGGTAGCGCAGCATCTTGAACACCCTATGATCTACAATTTCACCTGTGTTCTGCGCAAGGAGTGCATAGATGAAACAGTGAATCCCATGTCGATTCCTGAGGATATAGATACTGAAAACCTGTATCTCCTTTTCGAGACTGATTGCCCGAGACCGTTCACACCGCACGAATTCAAAAGCTCCATGATCTTCCCGAGCATGGAAGGTCACCTGCAGTTCGGTTATCCGCTGGTGTTCGTGGCGTTGAACTGGCTTGAGATACCTATGGGCTATGTGGTGTTCCATTATCAGAATTATGATGTTCAGAATTATTGCAAGATCTATCAGACATCCAACTGTATCGGCAATGCGCTAGGCGGTCTCAGAAACATCCGCCATCAGCAGTGGCTGAACGCCCGCATGGAGGAGATCTATAAAATGGATCGCCTGACGGGTCTGTATAACCGTAATGCACTGGTCAATGAGTTCGAGCAGCGTGAATCGGCTATGCGCAGAGGCACGGAAAAAATTACCTTCATCCTTGCCGATCTTGACCGCCTGAAGTACATAAACGATACCTTCGGCCACATGGAGGGCGATTTTGCCATCCGTTCCGTTGCGGAGGCACTGAAGATGGCAGCTCCCGAGGGTGCGATACTTGCACGCTGGGGCGGCGATGAGCTGGTTGCGCTGTTCACAGGCGAATGCGATGAGGCGGCGCTGAAAGAGAAGATGCGTATATATCTCGAAAGGCGTGTTGAGGAGCTTTCAAAGCCGTATGAGATCACATCCAGCATAGGTGTTGTAAGCGTTGAGCCGTCTGAGCTAGTTTCTCTCGATGAGATAACCAAGGCTTCGGACAGGCTGATGTATAATGAAAAGCTTGCCAAGAGAAAGGCAAGAGGACAGTAATTAGAATGGGGGATCATTACAGGATGATCCCCCGTTTGCAAAGCTTTTGTATGGAGGCGATATATCATGAAAAAGCTTATGATAATGGCTGTGGTGCTGTATACCATCGTGATAAGCGCTGTGGTAAACAGTTTTCTTCTGATAAAGCAGGATCTGCGGCTGCTCCTGATAGCAGTGCCGCTGTTCCTTGTGGTGAACGGCATCGCAGGATTTTTCCTGATAAAGACCCGTTCAAAGAGACTTAGAGTCTGCTGCCACGGCACGGTGACGCTGCTGGTGTTCGTTGCCTCGGCGGTGGTGTCGCTGCTGTATCACATTATCCTTACGGTGAATGCCATCGTGGGAGATGGCAGTTTCATTGATCTTCTGTGGAGTGCTGTATACTGCATCGTTCTTGAAGCAGTGGTGTTCTGGAACGGCATCATCAGCGTGTATCTTACATCAATTCAGCTGGGAATAAAGCAGCGTGTGATAGGCGCACTCTGCGGCATGATACCCGTAGTGAACCTGATAGCTCTTGCGGGCATAATCCGCTCCACATTAGGCGAGGTGCTGTTTGAGAGCGAAAAGGAGCAGCTTGATATCGTAAGAGAGGATAAGCAGATCTGCAAGACGAAATATCCGCTGTTTATGGTGCATGGAGTGTTCTTCAGGGATTCTGCAAAGTTCAATTACTGGGGACGTGTCCCTGCGGCTTTGGAGAAGAACGGCGCTGTGATATACTACGGCGAGCATGAGTCTGCATCCTCGGTAGTGGCAAGCGCAGAGGAGCTTAGCATCCGTATCAAAAATATCATCGAGCAGACAGGCTGCGAGAAGCTCAACATCATCGCCCATTCGAAAGGCGGACTGGACTGCCGCTATGCGATAGCAAAGATGGGTGTTGCGCCGTATGTGGCGTCGCTCACCACTATAAATACGCCGCACCGTGGCTGTTTGTTTGCAGATCATCTGCTGCATACCATCGCTCCTGAGATACAGAACGGCGTTGCTAATACATACAACTCCACGCTGAGAAAGCTCGGCGATAAGGCACCTGATTTCCTGACGGCGGTGGGAGATCTCACAGCCGAATCCTGCGAGCGACTGAACGCCGAGATAGGCGATGCACCCGAGGGCATCTTCTGCCAGAGTACAGGCTCGGTGCTGAAGCGTGCAAAGGACGGACAGTTCCCGCTGAATTTCTCCTACGGCATCGTGAAGCAGCATGACGGCCCGAATGACGGCCTCGCCAGTGAAAAAGCCTTTGCATGGGGCGAGCGGTATACGCTGCTCACGACGGGTGCGTCAAACGGTATCTCCCATGGCGATATGATAGACCTCAACCGCCGCAATGTGGAGGGCTTTGATGTCCGTGAGTTCTATGTGCAGCTGGTAAGTGATCTGAAACGCAGGGGACTGTAATAGCTATACAATATCAAACGCCTGAGAAGTGACCTTCCCAGGCGTTGCTTTATGTTTTTTTTCTGAACACGAACACCTTGCTGAGAACGTAATTCAGCACCAGCACGACTATGTTGGATATCACCTTTGCGGCGAACTCGAATATGCCGTTCTGAATGCCCGTCAGATCCACCAGCAGGAACATTATCACAAGATCCACGAGCAGTGTAAACAGCCTTGAAAGATAGAACATCACGCATTCCCGCAGGATGCCTGCCTTTTTTGCGCCGCTCTGAAATACAAAGATGCGGTTTGTGATGAATGCAAACGTCACCGAGCATATCCAGGAAAGGATAACGGGCAGGGCGGTGTTGCTTTCCGTGCCGAGGGCGGCGGTGATGTTGAATATCCATCTGAGCCATGAGGGAACTGCGTTCTCGTCGGGGAATATCCACCTGAACAGATAGTAGGTGAGGAATGATATGATAGTCGTACAAACTCCGAAGATGATGTACATTATTATCTCACGGTGCTTTGTGAACAGCGCCTTTCTGCCCTCGGCGGACTTCAGCTGCTTCAGCGCTTCACCGATATCTATGCCTTTTACAGTAATGCCGAAGCACCTCCTTTATTTACATCCGCTGTACGGGTGTGTAGCATTCCATATCCTCGACCTTTAATGTGTCGAAAAAATCTCTGAAGATGCGGATGCACTCGTCCTCGGTGCAGATCCTCTCAACAAGTCTGGTCTGTGTTCCTTCTCCGATGCCAAGCTGCACATTAATACCGTCAGGAATACGGCACGCCTGCACGAATCGCACGTCGTCATACACGGGCGCATCAAGTGAGAGAGTTACGAACTGATTTTCGTCCTCGAACATCTGCTGCACCATATCCTCTAACAGCTCCAGATCAACTTCGCCTGAGCCGTTCTGGTTTTCGGCATATCTCGGTATATCGGGCAGATGCTCGGGTTTGCTAACGACTTCAGGCTGTTTCTTTCCGAAAATCTTCTCAAAAAATCCTATCATACTCTTGTTACCTTGAAGAGTCTTGCACCGTGAGGCTGTACCTTTGCAGAAATGCTGTCGGTCACGCTGCCGAGAGCCTCGCCGCTCCATACGTCTGTAACTGCAAAGTCAGCGGTGAAGGGCAGTGCCGAAGTGATCTCGCACTCAGCATCGCCGCAGTTGAACAGCGCTACATAGTAGTTCTTGCCGTCGTTGTGGGATGTAAACCATGCGATCTGCTCGGTGCCGTCCACTACCTTTCTGTAGAGCGGGTGAGCGGAGTGAGTGTTGTTCAGTATTTCGATAAGCTCAGCGTTTGTGAGCAGGCTCATGGTGAAGTCATCAAACTTTGTCATCTCGCCGCCTATCATCAGAGGCGAACGCATCATGCACCACAGGGTCATCATGGTTATCTGCTCATCCTCTGTGAACTTTGTGCGGATGTTGGGGTCGTAGTCCTGCAGGATAGCGCCGATGGGGAGCATATCGCAGTCAGGCCAGTGACCTGCACCTGCGTGGATGCACCACTTTTCGGCACGGTCAAACATGTTGTAAAGAAGCTCCCACTGATCCCAGAAATCATCCGTGATGCGCCACATGTTGGAGACATCCTTGTAAAGCTCGGCTCTTTCCACCTGAGCGGGGCCGGGGGAGAGGGAAAGCACCATATCCCTGCCGCAGGAGCGGATGGATTCGCTTACCATTACAAGCTCACTTTCCTCGTGGGGAAGCTCACGGCAGATATCGTCTATCTTGATGAAGTCAACGCCCCACTGAGCATAAAGCTCGAAAAGGCTGTCGTAGTAAGCTCTTGCGCCGTCCTTTTCGGGATCGACACCGTACATGTCGGTGTTCCACTGGCAGATGGAAGAGGTCTTTGCGATCTGGCGTGCAGTCTTGTCTGTACCCTTGATAGCAGTGTTCTGATGAACGGCCTGACGGGGGATGCCACGCATGATATGGATGCCGAACTTCAGTCCGAGAGAGTGTACATACTCAGCGAGGGGAGCAAAGCCCTTGCCGCCTGCCGCAGAGGGGAAGCGGTTTTCCGCAGGGATGAGGCGGGAATATTCATCCATGCACAGCTCGGTGAAGGGGTGGTATTCGTGATTGGTCGCATTAGGCTGTGACCACTGGATATCTACAACGATGTACTCCCAGCCGTACTGCTTCAGATGCTTTGCCATGAACTCGGCGTTGCCTCTTACTGTTGCTTCGTTTACTGCGGGGCCGTAGCAGTCCCAGCTGTTCCAGCCCATGGGTGGTGTTTTTGCGATCATGATCCATTCTCCTTTGTGTATGAATTAAAGTACATATCAATTCTAACATATTCCTATTGTTTTTTCAACACCTTTCACGACAAAAACCTTGAAATGAGGGCAGGAAAGTGCTATACTTAAAATGCAACTATTATTAATGAGGTGATGTATATGAGAAAATCGTCATTATTGGCTCTTGTAGTTACAGTTATGTTGACAGGTTGTGCTGATAATACTGTACTCTCCGATAGTATGCCTGTTGATTCCGAAAGCGCAGAAGCTGTCGCTTCATCGGTTACATCGTCGACGATCAAGGCGGAAGAATCCACAGAAGAACAACAGACATCCGCAGCCACTACGCAGACTACAACATCTGCTGCGATAAAGCAGACCTCGACATCTGCCGCTCCTGCTCAGACGACCACAGAATC
>JAZSGG010000082.1:0-15975 GCA_045532595.1 Oscillospiraceae bacterium
TATCATAGGTACTCGTTTCAATCCACAAAACCGCTCTCGCGGTGCGATGACACGCTGACCAATGCAGAGGTATTCATATATATCAAAATGAATACTCCACAATAATCATGTGGTTTCATTGAGTTTCACCAATTAATGATATGCCTTAAAAATTACTTAGCAGCGCCTGCCTTAGGTCTCTTAGCGCCGTACTTGGAACGAGCCTGATTTCTCTTAGCAACGCCCTGTGCATCGAGTGTACCTCTGATGATGTGGTAACGTACACCAGGGAGGTCCTTAACTCTACCGCCTCTGATAAGAACTACAGAGTGTTCCTGAAGGTTATGACCGATACCCGGGATGTAAGCTGTTACTTCAGTACCGTTTGTAAGTCTTACTCTGGCAATCTTTCTCATAGCAGAGTTAGGCTTCTTAGGGGTGCTTGTACGAACTGCTGTGCAAACGCCTCTCTTCTGGGGAGAAGACTGGTCGATCTGCTGCTTGTGCAGTGTGTTCATACCCTTCTGAAGAGCAGGAGACTTAGACTTCTTAACTGCTACTTCACGTCCCTTGCGGACAAGCTGATTAAAGGTTGGCATTATTTCACCTCCATTAAAATTTCACGGTGATAGTATAACCTTTTAACAGGAAAATACACCGTTTAAAGCACTATTATTCCTTAAAAAATTACACTCACACGCAATTATATATTTTAAACGAAAAAACGGTGTTTGTCAAGGTTTTTTTCAAAACTTTGTAGTAAACACCGTTTAGATTTTATTGATAGTATTTGTTTTTGTGCATTTTTCCTAAAGCGTGTCATAAAGCGCATTAAAGCGCTTTATGACACATGGAACAATGCTTAAACGACCTCGTCCTCAGAAGGAGCTTCTTCCTCTGCGGAAACAGCTTCCTCTTCAGCCTCATTCTGCACTGCAAGACCTGTACCTGCAGGAATGAGCTTACCGATGATAACATTTTCCTTCAGACCCTGCAGAGGATCTACCTTGCCACGGATAGCGGCATCGGTGAGAACTCTTGTGGTCTCCTGGAAGGATGCAGCGGACATGAAGCTGTCTGTTGCGAGAGATGCCTTTGTGATACCCAGCAGAACAGGCTCGCTCTCGGGAATTGTGAGATCCTCACCTGCCTCAATACGTTGCTTGATGCCGTCACAGATCTCCACAAACTCGTTCTTGCCAACGATGGAGCCGGGCAGCAGGAAGCTGTCGCCGGGTTCTGTGATGCGGATCTTTCTCATCATCTGGCGTACGATAACCTCGATATGCTTATCGTTGATATCAACACCCTGCAGACGGTAAACCTTCTGTACCTCTGCGATGATGTAGTTCTGAACAGCCTGCTCACCCTTAACGAGAAGTACGTCGTGGGGATTTACAGAGCCTTCTGTCAGCGGATCGCCTGCAACTACTGTATCGCCGTCGTATACCTTGGGACGGTAGCCGAAGGGAACTGCATAAGCTTCCTCGGTGCCATCCTCAGATGTGATTATTGCGTGACGGGTCTTCTTGATCTCCTCAAAGCGGACCTTACCGGAGATCTTTGTGATAATAGCCGCATTCTTGGGACGGCGGCTCTCGAACAGCTCCTCAACTCGGGGCAGACCCTGTGTGATATCCTCTGCAGATGCGATACCACCTGTATGGAACGTTCTCATTGTAAGCTGTGTACCGGGCTCACCGATGGACTGTGCAGCGATAATACCAACTGCTTCGCCGATACCGATCAGCTGACCGTTTGCAAGGGATGCACCGTAGCAGCGAGCGCAGACACCGTTTCTGAGACCGCAGGTCAGAACAGAGCGAACCTTGATCTTCTCAACGCCTGCATTCACGATCTTAGCTGCGTCAGCGTCTGTCAGCAGCTTATCCTTAGAGATAATAACATTGCCGTCATTATCCTTATAATCCTCAGCAAGGAAACGTCCCACAAGACGCTCAGCCAGCTTCTCAACCAGCTCATTGCCTTCACGGATCTCATATACCTCGATACCGTTATCGGTACCGCAGTCGTCCTCACGGATGATAACTTCCTGAGATACATCAACAAGACGTCTTGTCAGGTAACCCGAGTCAGCGGTACGGAGCGCCGTATCTGCCAGACCCTTACGCGCACCACGGGAGGAAATGAAGTATTCCAGTACGTTCAGACCTTCACGGTAGTTTGCCTTGATAGGCATCTCGATAGTTGCACCGGAAGTATTAGCGATAAGTCCACGCATACCTGCCAGCTGTCTGATCTGGTTGATAGAACCACGGGCACCGGAGTCAGCCATCATAAAGATGTTGTTGTACTGATCAAGGTTGTCGGTCAGCGCTCTACCTACATCATCTGTTGCCTTGTTCCAGATGCTGATGAAGGCGGTCTTTCTCTCGTTATTGGAGATGAAGCCACGGGCAAACTGCTTATTGATCTTTTCGATCTTCTTCTCTGCATCTGCCATGATATCAGCCTTCTGGGGCGGAATCTCAGCATCACACACCGCAACGGTGATACCGGAGCGTGTAGAGTACTTATAGCCCAGAGCCTTGATCTTATCGGAAACCTGTGCAGTTGTAGCAGTACCGTGTACCTTCAGGCACTTGTCGATGATCTGACCGAGCTGCTTCTTGCCTACCTTGAAGCCGATCTCATAATCCAGCTGATGCTCGGGATCGGTACGGTCAACGTAACCGAGATCCTGAGGAATGTGTTCATTGAAGATAACACGACCAATAGTAGTATCCACCAGTCTTGATATCTTTGTATCGCCGAGATCCTTTGTAACACGGATCTTGATCTTAGCATGAATGGAGATAACGCCATCCTGATATGCCATGAGCGCTTCGTTAGCGTCACGGAACACCTTGCCCTCGCCCTTCTCGCCATCCTTCTCGATGGTGAGGTAATACGAACCGAGGACCATATCCTGTGTAGGAACTGCAACAGGGCGTCCATCGGAGGGCTTCAGTAGGTTCTTGGCAGCCAGCATGAGGTTTCTAGCCTCATCCTGAGCCTCTGCGGAAAGGGGCAGATGCACAGCCATCTGGTCGCCGTCGAAGTCAGCGTTGAACGCTGTACAGCAGAGAGGATGCAGCTTGATAGCACGACCCTCGACCAGTACGGGAGAGAATGCCTGAATACCAAGTCTATGCAGTGTAGGCGCACGGTTCAGCAGAACAGGGTGATCCTTGATAACTCTTTCAAGAGAATCCCATACCTTGTCCTCAGCACGCTCAACCATCTTCTTAGCCTGCTTGATATTTGTTGCGGCATTGTTTTCAACCAGATCATTCAGAACGAACGGCTTGAACAGCTCAAGAGCCATCTCCTTGGGGAGACCGCACTGATCCATTCTGAGATCGGGTCCTACTACGATAACGGAACGTCCGGAGTAGTCAACACGCTTACCCAGCAGGTTCTGACGGAAACGTCCCTGCTTACCCTTCAGCATATCGGAAAGGGACTTCAGAGGACGGTTGTTGGAGCCTGTGTAAGCTCTGCCATGTCTGCCGTTGTCGATAAGTGCGTCAACAGCCTCCTGCAGCATACGCTTCTCATTTCTGATGATGAGTTCGGGAGAACGCATGTCGATAAGCTTCTTCAGACGGCAGTTTCTGTTGATAACTCTACGATACAGATCGTTCAGGTCGGATGTCGCATAGCGACCGCCGTCCAGCTGTACCATAGGTCTGATATCCGGGGGGATAACGGGAACGCAGTCAAGGATCATCCACTCGGGACGGTTGCCTGAAAGTCTGAATGCCTCGATAACATCAAGACGCTTCAGCAGCTTTACACGCTTCTGACCCTGCTGAGTAGCCATCAGCTCTTCCTTCAGCTCAGCGGAAAGCTTTTCAAGATCGATCTCCTTGAGCAGCTCCTTGATAGCCTCTGCACCCATAGCAGCCTTGAAATCACTGCCATACTTTGTGCGGAAGCCTGCATATTCCTTCTCGTCCAGGAGCTGATTCTTGGAAAGCTCCTTGGTCTCGCCGGGATCAATAACTATATACTTTGTGAAGTAGAGTACCTCTTCCAGTCTCTTGGGGGAGATATCCAGCACCTGACCGATTCTGGAAGGTGTGCCCTTGAAGTACCAGATGTGAGAAACGGGAGCAGCCAGCTCGATGTGACCCATACGCTCACGTCTTACCTTGCTGCGTGTTACCTCAACGCCGCACTTCTCACAGACCTTGCCCTTATAGCGGATCCTCTTGTACTTACCGCAGTTACACTCCCAGTCCTTCTGCGGACCAAAGATCTTTTCACAGTACAGACCTTCCTTCTCGGGCTTCTGTGTGCGGTAGTTTATTGTTTCGGGGCGGAGAACTTCACCGTAAGACCACTCTCTGATCTGGTCGGGAGAGGCAAGTCCGATCTTCATTGACTCAAAAACATTAAAACTCAATTTAATACCTCATCTCTCATTAGGCTCTGCCTTGCGGCATCGCCTGTATAATCACCGAAATGTATCTGATCCCGTACGGACGGCAGAACCATCCGTACGGTCAGTTTAATTATTCGTCGTCTTCAGCGAAGTCGGCGTCGTCAGTGTAGAAATCGCTGTCATCGTCATCCATGAGATCATCCTCAGAAGACTCGGAAACGATCTCCTCGCCATCCTGATCAACGATACCGAAGCCTTCCAGCTCGTTCTCGTTGGTCTGATAATCCATCTCGAAGGTCTCGGAGGGAACGTAGTTGCCCTCGTACTCATCCTCGAAATCCTGCTTCAGATCGATCTCCTCGTTGTTCTCATCGAGGATCCTGATATCAAGACCCAGACCCTGAAGCTCGCTGATCATTACCTTGAAGGACTCGGGAACGCCGGGCTTCGGAACAGGCTCACCCTTAACGATAGCCTCGTATGTCTTCTGACGACCCATCAGGTCATCAGACTTGACAGTAAGGATCTCCTGCAGAGTGTAAGCAGCGCCGTAAGCCTCCAGTGCCCAAACTTCCATCTCACCGAAACGCAGGCCGCCGAACTGAGCCTTACCGCCCAGAGGCTGCTGTGTAACGAGAGAGTAGGGACCTGTGGAACGTGCATGGATCTTATCATCAACAAGGTGATGCAGCTTGAGGTAATACATATAGCCGACAGTTACGGGAGCATCGAACTTCTCACCTGTTCTGCCGTCTGTAAGCAGCGTCTTACAATCGGATGTGAGGGGCAGCTTTGTGAAGTCAAGGCCTGCGGAATCCTCACCGATCAGCTCGCTGCGCTTTTCACGAGCGATGTCGTAAAGCTCACGGATATCCTGCTCGTGTGCGCCGTCGAATACGGGAGTGGAGATCTTCCAGCCCAGCGCTCTTGCGATGTAGCCGAGATGAACCTCCAGCACCTGACCGATGTTCATACGGGAAGGTACGCCGAGAGGGTTAAGAACGATATCCAGAGGAGTACCGTCGGGCAGGAAGGGCATATCCTCCTGCTTGAGAATACGGGAAACGACACCCTTGTTACCGTGGCGGCCCGCCATCTTATCGCCGACAGAGATCTTACGCTTCTGAGCGATGTAGCAGCGTACCACTTCGTTTACGCCGGGAGACAGCTCATCGCAGTTCTCACGGTTGAATACCTTAACGTCAACTACGATACCGCTTTCGCCGTGGGCAACTCTCAGGGAGTTGTCACGAACCTCTCGTGCCTTCTCACCGAAGATTGCACGGAGCAGTCTTTCCTCGGCGGTGAGATCAGTCTCGCCCTTGGGAGATACCTTACCTACCAGGATGTCACCGGAGTGTACCTCTGCACCAATGCGGATGATACCACGCTCGTCCAGATCCTTGAGAGCGTCATCGGACAGGTTGGGGATATCACGAGTGATCTCCTCCGGACCGAGCTTTGTCTCACGGCACTCCAGTTCGTATTCTTCAATATGGATAGATGTGTAAACATCATTGTAAACAAGCTTCTCATTGATGAGAACGGCATCCTCGTAGTTGTAGCCTTCCCATGTCATGAAGCCGATGAGGGCATTCTTACCCAGTGCGATCTCACCGTTCTTGGTTGCGGGACCGTCAGCGATAACATCGCCGGCCTTTACCTTCTCGCCCTTCTCAACGATGGGTCTCTGGTTTACGCAGTTGCCCTGGTTGGAGCGCTTGAACTTGATGAGTCTGTATGCATGCTCAACGCCGAGGTCGTTGGTGATAACGATCTTGTCAGCGTCAACTTCTGTAACAACGCCGTCCTCCTTAGCGCAGATAACTACGCCGGAGTCAACAGCTGCCTTGTACTCCATACCGGTACCAACGATGGGGTTGTCGGTAACCATCAGCGGAACAGCCTGGCGCTGCATGTTCGCACCCATGAGGGCACGGTTCGCATCGACATTCTCCAGGAAGGGGATCATAGCAGTAGCTACGGATACCACCATCTTGGGAGATACGTCCATGAAGTCTACCTTCTCACGCTCGATCTCAAGGATAGCGTCACGGCAGCGTGCGTTTACACGGGGTCTTACGAAGCAGCCGTTCTCATCGAGAGCCTCGTTAGCCTGTGCAACAACGTACTTATCCTCAACATCGGCAGTCATATATACTACCTCGTCAAGTACCTTACCTGTCTCCTTGTCTACCTTTCTGTAGGGAGCCTCGATAAAGCCGTAAACGTTGATCCTTGCAAAAGTAGCAAGGTAAGAGATCAGACCGATGTTAGGACCTTCAGGAGTCTCAATAGGACACATTCTGCCATAGTGGGAGTAGTGTACGTCACGAACCTCGAAGCCCGCTCTGTCTCTGGACAGACCGCCCGGACCGAGAGAGGAAAGTCTTCTCTTATGTGTAAGCTCTGCGAGAGGGTTATTCTGATCCATGAACTGGGACAGAGGCGAAGAGCCGAAGAACTCACGCATAGCGGAAATTACCTGACGTGCATTGATAAGGGAGCTGGGAGATACCTTCTCCTGATCCTGAGCCTGCAGAGCCATTCTCTCACGGATGGTACGCTCCATACGGGAGAATCCGATCCTGAACTGGTTCTGGAGCAGCTCGCCTACGCAACGGATACGTCTGTTGCCGAGGTGGTCGATATCATCAATATCGCCGATACCCTCGCAGAGGTTGATGAAGTAGCTTACTGCAGCATAGATATCCTCAAGAGTGATGTGCTTGGGGATAAGCTCCTCTGCACGAGCCTTCAGCATCTCAGCGAAAGCGTCCTTGTCGTCGCCTGCTTCTGCGATGATCTCAGCCAGCACAGCAAAGCGGACATGCTCGTTGATGCCGATTGCCTCAAGAGCCTCAGCGTCCATATCAGTGTAAGCTGCGATATCTACCATACCGTTGCCCACTACCTTGACAGCCTTGCCCTCGGGATTGTATACCAGCACCTCTGTAACGCCTGCATTCTCGATAGCTGCAGCGATATCGTCGGTGATGATAGCCTCCTCCTCGATAAGGATCTCGCCTGTAAGGGGAGCAATAACAGTCTGAGCGGACTTTCTGCCTGCGATACGCTCAGAAATAGCCAGCTTCTTATTATACTTATAACGTCCGAATCTGGACAGATCATATCTCTTTGCATCAAAGAACAGAGTGTTCAGATGATTCTCGGCAGACTCAACTGTCGGAGGCTCACCGGGGCGGAGCTTCTTGTATACCTCAAGCAGAGCTTCCTCACGGTTCTGGGTGCTGTCCTTATCCTCGATTGTGCGGATGATGCGGTCATCCTCGCCGAACATCTCCTTCAGATCCTCATTGGAAGAAAGGCCAATGGAACGCAGGAATGTGGTTGCGGGGATCTTTCTGTTCTTATCGATACGAACATAGAAAACATCGTTGGAGTCCATCTCGTACTCCAGCCATGCACCTCTGTTGGGGATGACAGTAGCCTTGAACAGCTTCTTACCTGTCTTATCGTAATCAAAGCCGTAATATACGCCGGGAGAACGCACAAGCTGTGATACCACAACACGCTCGGAACCGTTAATAACGAAAGTACCGCTGTCTGTCATGAGAGGCAGATCACCCATGAAGATCTCGTTATCCATAATCTCGCCTGTCTCCTTGCTGAGAAGGCGTGCGGTAACACGCAGGGGCGCCGCATAAGTTGCGTCACGGTCCTTGCATTCTTCAATAGTGTACTTTGTTTTGTCGTCAAGACGGTGGTCTATAAACGAGAGTTCAAATTTTCCGTTGGAATCGGTAATGGGGGAAACATCCTTGAATACTTCCTTGATACCTTCCGTCAGAAACCATTCGTATGAATTCTTCTGAATGCCAATGAGGTTCGGCATATCAATGACTTCATTGATCTTAGAAAAACTCATTCGGGTGTTTTTTCCGAGATTTACGGGTTTAACATTCACCATCGGCTTTATCACTCCTTAAATTATTTCCGCAATGGCGTATGGAATTTCCAATTTTGTGGGAAAATCGCAGTTATTTCCTGCACAAAAACGGTCTTTTCGCACACATATCCATTATGATACATTATAGTATTATACTACATTCAGAATTTTTTGTCAATAGTTCGGGAGCAAAAAAAACGCTTAGTTTTAGCCAAAAAAACCGCTTTCCCATCACTTTTTTTGCATATTCCGACGAAAAAGCTCCCGATACGGCTCGGGAGCTTTACAAAGCGTATAATTATGCGATTTTATGCAGTTTTCGCCTACATATCCAGAAAGCTCTCAGCCGCAAGTCTCAGCCCTAGGCGGAAGCCACGGCAGAACATGATGCGCTCGCATGCCTGAGAACGATCGGAGAGGGCGTCATCGAAGCGCTCCTGAAGCTCCCGATCACCGAGACGTTCCATCACCTGATCGTAAAGCCTGTCAAGCAGCCTGCAAGCTTCGACATATTCGCTGTCACAATCGCAGCGTTCCTCATAAGGCTGGATGCTTCCGTAGAAAAGCTCGGTTATGGTTTCGTACATGACATTCTCCTTTTGGCTTGATTTTATCAGGGATTTGGTGTATAATTTATTATGTATATATGTCTGTTCAAAACAGTACTATCTTTTCCCTGTTATTTTACACCGCTATTATAACATAGATTACTGTTACATTTCAATACGCAAACTCAACAAAAATAACATAGATTACTGTTACTTATATACAAAATTCACAAGGGAGATATAAAAATGAGCGTAAGTAAAGCGCATATCAAGGCAAGCAATAAATACAATAAAGAAAACTACAAAAAGATACAAGCCAATATAAAGCCCACTGATTATCAGATGATAGACGATTACTGCGCCGTCAACAACATCTCAAAGGCTTCGCTGATCGTGAACAGCATCAGATATGTGATAGACAACAACATCGACATCACACCCAAGACTGACGACAAATCCGAATAATAAAACAGACCCGAAAATCGTTCTTCTCGGGTCTGCTGCTTTATCCACAATACTCTTCTTTCATTTGCAAAATTCGCAACACCGATTCATCTATGCGCTGCTCGGATATCTCGCCGTTTTCCACTGCCGAAAGCACCGCCTCTATCGTGGATGCATAATCCGTCACGCAGAGAAGATCATTTCCTGCCTGCACCGCCAGTACTGCTGCATTCGCCGTACCCGTGATATCCTCGATAGCGCCCATAGAAAGCTCATCCGTTACGATCACTCCGTCAAAGCCCAGCTCCTCACGCAGCAGCTCATGCACCGCAGGAGAGAGCGAAGCAGGCATCTCATCATCCACACACATCATGATGTTGTGAGATACCATAACGCAGGGAGCGCCATTATCTATACCTGAAGAAAACGGCATAAGATCAAGCTCCCTGAACTCCGAAAGCGGACGTTCGTCATAGGCTATGCCTGTGTGGGTATCCACATTGTTGCCATAGCCCGGGAAATGCTTCAGCACTGATATAGTGCCGGCTTCATTCATTGCCGCTGTAACTGCCGCTATGCACTCAGAGGTCACCCCCACATCTGTACCGAAGGTGCGGTCAAATATGTAGTCACCTGCGCTTCGTGGAAGATCGCAGACAGGCGCAAAGTTCATATTGATACCGAGATCCGCAAGAAAAGCACTCTTTTCCGCTGCATCTTCCGACACTGCAGCTATGCCGCCGCTTTCATACAGCTCCATAGGCGACTTAAAAGGCTCACTGCGGAACTGCGGATATTTCGAGGCACGGACGATATCTCCGCCCTCCTCGTCAACTCCTATCAGCATAGGTATCTCTGATACAGCCTGATACCCTGCTATAGCTTCACGGACGCTCTCGGGAGTGTCGTCCTTGAAATCCCGTGCAAACAGTATGTAGCCGCCCAGATGCCATTTCTCCGCTTCAGAAACGGCGTTGATATCGGGACATCTCGCAATTATCATCTGCCCTACCTTTTCCTCCAGAGACATTTCTGCCAGAAGCTGCTCCTCGGGCGAAAGCTCGGGAACGCTCTCGAATGTTTCTTCCTCTGATGAACTCTCTTCAGTTGCCGCTTCAACCGAATCCACATTGTTTTCGGTGACACTTGAAACGGATGTTGTGTTTATGGATATCTCGGGAGGCGTATAGCTCTCCCCACCACCGCAGCCGCAGCTGAGTGCGACAGCACAAAGCAACATCGCAGATAAGATATTTCTGAATCTCATATGATCACCTCGTATGAACTAAGTATAATCCCGATGCAAAGGAATGTCAAATGCCAATATTTTCATATTACACAGGAAAGCCTGAGAAGTCAGACTTCTCAGGCTTAATAAACTGATTATTCCTCACCCGAGGATACAGTACCCTTTTCGGCGTCCATAGTTACCGCCGTACCTGATTTCAGTATCAGGGTAGCATTCTGTGCATTGATGATTACAGGGATATCCAGCGCCATGCCCACGATAGCCGCATGGCAGTCAGGGTCGGTCTCCTCAGTGATGATACCTGCTGCAGACTTCAGCAGAGGAAGGATATCAGAGCTTGTTTTAGGTATGCAGAGTATCTGACCTGCCTCAAAACGCTTATGAGCCTCCTGCTCATTATCACAAACGCATATCGGAGCGGTAACAATGCCCTTATTCACGCCTGTGCCTGTTACCAGCACATCACCCACGATATGCACCTTCATAAGATTTGTGGTTCCGCTTACGCCGAGAGGCACACCTGCAGTGATAACAACCAGATCGCCGTTCTTCAGCAGACCTGCTTCGCAAGCCTTGTGAACTGCGTGGTGGATGAGATCGTCGGTATTGGTCATCATCTCCTCTGCCATGAGCGGAATAACACCCCAGCTCATATTCAGCTGGCGCATTGCGGTCTCATTGGTGGTGCAGGAGATTATCGGACATACAGGACGGTATCTGGAGATCATTCTTGCAGTGGTTCCTGTCTTGGTTACTGTCAGTATAGCAGTAGCACCGAGATCCATTGCCGCTGCGACCGTTGCATGAGAGATAGCCGTAGATACGTTCACAGAGCTGCGTGCTTCAAGCTTATAGAAACGTTTCTTATAATCAATTGCCTTTTCTGTAGTCTCAGCAATGAGCGCCATGGTCTTTACTGCCTCAACAGGATGCTCGCCCGCAG
The DNA here is from genome assembly GCA_045532595.1 of Oscillospiraceae bacterium. Classification (GTDB taxonomy): domain Bacteria; phylum Bacillota; class Clostridia; order Oscillospirales; family Ruminococcaceae; genus CAG-115. Next base: position 11,464 of record JAZSGG010000082.1, read on the forward strand.
CGGTCTCGCCTGAGAGCATTATTGCAGAGGTGCCGTCGTAGATGGCATTTGCAACATCTGTAGTCTCCGCTCTTGTGGGGCGGGGATTGTGTATCATGGACTCCAGCATCTGAGTTGCTGTGATTACCTGCTTGTTTGCGTTGTAGCCCTTCTTGATGAGCATCTTCTGTATCTGGGGTATCTCCTCAAAGGGGATCTCAACGCCCATGTCTCCACGGGCAACCATGATACCATCCGCCACACGCAGGATGCTGTCGATATTCTTCACGCCCTCGCCGTTTTCGATCTTTGCGATGATGCGGATATCGGGGCGTCCTTCCTCCTCCAGTATCTTGCGCACGCCGATAACATCATCTGCGCAGGTAACAAAGGATGCTGCGATGAAATCGAAGTTCTCCCTTGCCGCAAAGCGGATATCCGAAATATCAACCTCACTGAGATAGGGCATGGAAAGCTTAACACCCGGAATATTTACGCCCTTTCTGTCAGATACCACGCCGCCGCTCGTAACGGTGCAGACGATATCCGCAGTGCCATCGCCGTTATGCAGGATATCGGAGCAGCGCAGAGCTACATTACCATCGTCGATGAGTATTCTTGTACCCACGTCGATATCCTCAGCGATATCCTTATATGTGATGGAAACACACTTGTCATCACCCTCTACCTCGCGGGTGGTAAGGGTAAAGGTGCTGCCGTTTGTAAGCTCGGGGCGCATTCCGCCTGCAAACTTCTTCAGGCGTATCTCAGGACCTTTGGTGTCCAGCAGAGTAGCTACGGGCTTGCCCATTTCCTTTGCTATGCGCACGATCTGGTCGTGAGTCACCTTATGGCTCTCGTGTGTGCCGTGGGAAAAATTCTGCCTTGCAACATTCATGCCGTTCTCTATCAGCTTGCGCAGCACATCATCGCTCTGTGTAGCGGGGCCGAGGGTACATACGATCTTAGTTCTTCTCATGGTCGTATCCTTTCTGTACATTCTTTACTGTATCTTTGCCGAAAAAGTCCGCTCTTAGACACTGCCAGCGGCAATGCCGCAGAGCGGACCGATCTTTTTATGCGTTTTCCTTTACTGCTCTGTCAGCAGCGAGAGCGAGTGCGCATTCAAGGCGCTTCTTCTGCATCTCGCAGGAGAGCTTGTGAGGCTTGTTGATATCACCCTCGTAGATGAAGCTGTTAGCGTTGCAGCCGCCTGAGCAGAAGAACTTCGCCCAGCAGTCACGGCAGCCCTGCTTGCTGTATACATGAGTTCCTGCGAAGGTATCCTTGATATCGTTGTTGAAAGTGCCGTCATACAGGTTGCCCATCTTCCATTCATCTATTCCAACGAACTGGTGGCAGGGGAAGATATCTCCGTTGGGAGTTACCGCAACATAATCGTTGCCGCAGCCGCAGCCACGAAGTCTCTTGATGGCACAGGGACCCTGATTGAGGTCGACCATGAAGTGGAAGAAGTTGAACTTCTTTTCTGTGCGGTTTGCCATTACCTCGCACAGTCTGTCGTACTCGTTGAACACACGGGGGAGATCAGCCTCTGTGATGGCATAGGGCATCTTCAGATCTGTCACAACAGGCTCTGCGGAGAGCTGCTCAAAGCCGAGATCTCTCATGTGCAGAACATCATCCGTGAAGTCCATGTTGTACTTTGTGAAGGTTGCACGAACATAATAATCCTTGTCGCCACGGCTCTCAACGAGCTTCTGGAAACGGGGAACGATAATATCATAGCAGCCCTTGCCGTTGACCGTCTTACGGATGCGGTCGGTAACTTCCTTTCTGCCGTCGAGGGACAGAACGCAGTTGCTCATCTCACGGTTGATATACTCTATCTTGTCATCTGTCAGCAGCATACCGTTTGTGGTGATGGTGAAACGGAAGTTCTTTCCGTGCTGCTTTTCGATGGAGCGCGCATAGTTTACGGTCTCAACAACGGTATCCCATGCCATCAGAGGCTCGCCGCCGAAGAAATCCAGCTCAAGATTGATTCGGTCACCCGAATTTGCAATGAGGAAATCAATAGCCTTCTTACCTGTTTCGGGAGACATCACACAGCGGTCGCCGCCGAAATCGCCTGTCTCAGCAAAGCAGTACTCGCAGCGCAGGTTGCAGTCATGGGAGACATTCAGGCACATGGACTTTACAGGGGACTTCACCTTTGTGTTGGTGTAGCGCTCGTAGTCGTCATCAGTGAAGAGAGCGCCGTCCTTGTACAGCTCATAAAGCTCTGCATAGCTTTCACGGATATCGCTTTCGGAATATGCTGTAAGCTTGCCGATAAGCTCAGCAGGACAATCCTCCGCCATTGGTGCGCTGACATGATCGAGAATATCGAAAGCGCAGTCATCCAGCAGATGAACACCGTTACTGTTCACATCCAGCACGATATTGTAGCCAAGCTGTTTAAACTTATGTATCATTATTATCTACCTTTCGCAGTGGAATTATTTGAGGTCAAAAATTTTGGGCGGAACTTGCCGCCCAAAATAATTTCCTTAACAAGTAAAGCAGATTACTTTACAGCCTCGCACTTCTGGTTAGCTACTGTGCAGGAAGTCTTGCAAGCAGACTGGCAGGAGGACTGGCACTTACCGCAGCCGCCCTTAGCAGCAGTGGACTTCAGATCAGCCTTGTTGATTGTTGTGATGTGCTTCAAAAGGAACACCTCTTTCTTAAAAATGATGATTGCCCAGGGCAAAACCCTATTGCTTACTGTATAGTATAGCATACCTTGAGGGATTTTTCAAGGGGGTTAGAGAATTTTTGTTTGAACGTTTCACACATCCGTAAAGCTTTCCGCCGTGAGCCTAGCGCCCAGACGGAAGCCACGGCAGAACATTATGCGCTCGCCCGCCTGCGTTAATTCGGCAAACGCATCGTCAAAGCGCTCCTGCAGTTCGGGGTCGTCCAGCTTTTTCATTATCTGACCGTATACCTTTGCAAAGACCAGCTCTGCTTCAGCGTATTCTTCATCGGAGCTTCGGATTTCACGATATGGATTTATGTTGCCGTTAAATAGGTCGTTTATAGTGTCGTACATGTTTTTGTCTCCTTGATTGATATGGCATATACAAATGAAGCTTTGTATATACTATAATACAAGAGATGTTTTGTAAAGTCAATACAAAACATATCCTGTGTATTATAATTCTACTAACCTATCAAAAACGGAGGTGTAGAATTGTGCAGTTGTGCGAAAGATTAAGGATACTGCGCGAGAAAAACGAGCTGACTCAGAAACAGCTTGCCGAGCTCCTCATGATAAGACAGCAGCAATACAGCGAATACGAAAGAGGCAAACGAGAGATACCTGTGCATTATCTTGTGGAGATAGCACGCATCTTCGGCACTTCTATGGATTACATCGTGGGTCTTAATGACGACATAAACAGACATTGGTGACATTCCCCCGCAAGGCTTGATTTTGTGGGGGAATTGTTGTATATAAAAGGCCTCCCTCAAAGGGAAGCCTTTTTGATCACATCCACCGTGTAAGCAAACTCAGGGAACTCCGTCCGTATCCTCTCCGCAGACTTGCGGCAGAAATCCTCTCTCAGCTCGGGAGCGTCACGCATTGCCTGTTTTGCTCCCCACAGATGGGTGAAGCAGTCCTGCGGAAAGAACAGATGATCCTTATCCAGCAGAGTCCGCACGGGAGTGCCCGTATATTCCGCACACATAGCAGCCATGCGCTGCTCGGCGAACACCATGTAGCACAGCCTGTCCTCGCAGGAGACCGCAGACTTCATGAACGCTATCGCCTGAGATACATAGAACTCCTTGAAATCATTATCGGGCAGATACAGGAACGCCGTGTTCAGGGGCAGAACTCCTCTGCTGAACGGGGGCATGATATGGTCTTTGAGCCTGAAATATTCGATGGGCGGATAGATATCGGGATAAAGCTCCTCCCGGTGAGCTGCCACAAGCTCCCTGCCGAGCGTCAGCGGCTGCCACACGATAAAATCCGTGTCTATCATCACGCAGGGCGCTTCCGTCTCCCTGAGTGCAAACAGCTTGCCGCCCGCCCAGAACATCTGCGGGTCTATCCCCTCAAGATCATCGGGGATGCAGATTCGGATATCATCCCAGATTCCGTCAAGACCTATGCGGCGGTAATATTCAGCGCCTGCCTTGTCAGTGTACAGTGAGATAGAGCCGTTGTGCTTCTTCCAATTTAGTGCGGAAAGCACGGTGCAGTAAAGGTCGAAATCCTCCACTGAAAACGCTCCGCTTTTCTTTGCAAAAAACGGAGCGGTGGAGATTATATGAATTGCATTCATAGTAATTCCTCAAATAAGATGTATTCCGTAGCCGAAACGGTTCAGCGGACACATATTCAAGCAGCGGTACATTATCTCGTCATATTCATCCGAGGTCATAGCACGGAAGCTGCCGCCAAGCGGAAATCCCCTGTATGAGCCTGTGTCAAAGCCGAATCCGAACGGCATAAATCCGCGGTAGCTTCCGAAGCCATAGGCAAAAGATCCATAGCTGTAAGAGCCGATGCTATTG
>JAZSGG010000094.1:0-7596 GCA_045532595.1 Oscillospiraceae bacterium
AACATCTGACAGGATAGAAACATTGGCAGGCATAACAGCTGACATCACTCTTGATGGCGTTGCTATCAACAGCGGAGCTGCAGCTGCCATTACCGTAAACGGAAACGCAGAGATCAAGCTTGCATCCGATTCGGAAAATACCCTTACATCCACTGCTGATGCAGTATCACTGACCGGAAGCGGCAGTGTGGAGATCGGCGGAAACGGAAGCCTGACAGCAGCGGCTATCAACGGTGCATCCGGCACTGTAAAGATCAGCGGCGGCTCGATAACATCCGATAACATCAGCGCTGATAATGTCGTTATCACAGGCGGCTCAGTCAAGGCTGATACGATAACTTCTCCTGTTGACGGCAATGGAAAGTCAGTATATCTCATGACTATTCCCAACCCTGCCAACGAGAACGTTCAGGTCGATAATGGAGAGTATGCTCCTAAGCAGCATAGTTCCACAGATTCCAATATTTATGCTTATATCACAAGTGAGTCTGACCACGTTATTCAGGTAGGTTCGGTCAAGACCACATACAGATATTCTGCCGAAAAGGCAAAGTTCCTCATCGTACCCACAAAGGATATGTTCAGTGTTGAGCTTCCTGCGGAGCCTACATACGACGGTACTCCTAAGGAGGCAACCGCAACAGCATCCGATGCTACGATGACCTTCACGATCAAGTATTACAAGGGTGGCGAGCTTGTTACCGATACATCTTCTGCCGGTGATTACACATTTGTGATCTCTGTTCAGGAAGATGATAACTATGCGGAGCAGATCGTGTCCAGTGATGATTGGAAGTTTACAGTTACAGGCGCAGAGCTTGATCCTCCTGCAAGCGTAGTGTATACTGTTGGTTACGGCTACAAGGCAGAGGACGCTGTGTTCGATGAGAATACAGGCGTAATGTCGAAGAACGGAAATATAGTGACAGGTACCTGGACTCTTGAACACGATGGACACATCACCACAAGTGGAAATACCTATACCGCAGTGTTCGAACCGGATGATACAAATTATCTTGCGTTTACTTGCACTTTCGTTCAGATAAACGTAAATGCTGTTGAACCTGTCGTGGAAGCTGATCCTGAAAGACCCAGAGTAATCCCCGGCAAATCGGTGACATTCAGATTTATAGCAGAGCATCCCAAGTATCCTGAGTTTACTGAAGGTCTCCCAACAGAGATCATCTCCATAAGCGATGGAACAAGCACAATCAACAACGCTACCTACACAGTAGCGAAAAATGCTGAGATCGACAGCACTATAAATATCACTATCAACATTGCAGGTGTTGACGGTAAGTACACTGCATCTACTGCGGAAGCACTTATTACTGTTGCTGAAAAGAATCATGTTGATGATCAGATCACAGTAGATACCGACAACGTTATCTATGGTTCTGATCCCGCACCTCAGGGTGTGTTCAGCGGCGATCAGGATGGCGAAGCAGAGTGGTCTTACACCTTCGCAAAGGGCAACGTCGGCATGAACGGCAGCTTCGGTGAGCTTTCCGAGCTTTACAACGAGTTCGGCGCTCTCGATGTGGGAACATACACTGTAATGGCTCGCTATGAGGATGCCGCAAACATCGGTTATGGTGTTGGTACATTCAGAGTAACTCCCAAGAAGCTTCGTGTAAGCTTTAAGGGCGATGTGACAAAGCAGTATGACGGCACTCTTGCGGTTATCGGATATACAGTGGACGCAAAGGATTTCGTCCTGAGCGGACTTGTCGGCGGCGCAAAGCGTTACATCGATACTCTCGGCGTGACTATCCTTTATAAGGATGAGAATGTCGGCGAGGGCAAGGAGCTTATCATTGCGATCGTAAACGACGGTCATGTAATGACGGCAGACGGAGAAGAGGACGGAAACTACACCGTTCCCGATTCCATCGACTTTACAGGCGCATCTATCGTGAGACGCACTGTTACAGTCAGCGCTGAGGATGCTACTAAGCGCTTCGGCGAGGCAGATCCTGCATTCACATACGTTGTTGAGAATATCGTGGCCAATGAGACTCTCACTGGCGAACTCAGCCGTGAAGCAGGCGAGTATGCAGGTGAGTACGCCATCACACAGGGTACTCTCACAAATGAGAACAATGCAAATTACGACATAACCTTCAATCCTGCGGTGCTGACCATTACCAAGGCGGCAGCCCCAGAGGATGTTCAGCTGGAAGCGAAGCACGGCTGGGGAACAAGTGGTGAGAAAACACTTGCTGTGACAGGTGTTCCTGCAGACATGGGTGATATCATCAATGTTACTGCAACAGTAACCGACCCTGACGACGTCATGGCTGATACAGCTTCTTATGCTGACGGCATGGTAACCTACACGCTCAATAAAAACACGATCGATAAGATCGGATCGGCTGCAGAGATCGCTCTGGTGGTAACTTCTCAGAATTATGAGGATTTCAATGTTACTGTATCGATCGTCATAACAGCCAAGGAGGATCAGGATCCGCCTGCGCTTGAGCTTGAATTCACACTTAATCCCGACGGCACATTCACAGCAACTATCAAGCCTGTTGAGGGTGCGGAGTACAAGTTTGAGAATGGCAGCTGGTCTGATGTAAACTACATCAAGGGCGTTCAGCCCAGCACATATGTCACCGCTTACATCCGTATGGCGGAGACAGATACGCACAATGCCAGTGCGGCAGTATCCGTGACTATGCTTTCGCCTAAGTCCACGGTGCTGGATCCTGTATTTATTCCCGATCCGGGCGCATTCAATAATTCCATGGATGTTCAGTTAAGCTGTCCCACAGTGGGCGCAACGATCCTCTATACCACTGACGGTACAGATCCCAGAACTAACGGCATAGAATATACAGAACCCGTTATTATCAGCAATACAACCACTTTCAACATCATTGCGATCAAGGATGGCATGCTTGACAGTAATGTCATAACCGGCACATTCACTAAGTACACCGGCGGCAACGGCGGTGGCGGAGGTGGAGGCGGCGGAAGCACCGGTGGCGGAGGCAGCAGCGACGGCCCAGGCGGCAGACCCATGGCTTCCTACGGCGAGTCTCCTGCAATCAAAGGCCAGAACCACAACTGGTATCAGATCGCAGCAATGATCGAGACACTTCCCATCGGCGGAGAGCTTGAAGTACAGCTCAACGGCTGTGTAGACGTTCCCAATTTCGTCATCAAGGCGATAGCAAACCGTGATGCTCAGATCACATTCGAGTACAACACACTCAATCACTGGTTTGTGAACGGCGCAGAGCTTCCCGATACTGAAGAGCTTGAAAACGCTTATCTGAATATCACATATCCTGTACGCATCATGACCTATGATCTGCGTGGACGTGCAAAGTTCAAGTTCCGCATCAGTGATACAAAGCATCCCACAACACTTATAGCTGATCTTGATATCAAGAATGCGGGCGAGTTCGCAAATGTATACAAGCTTGTGGAAGGTGAACTTGTGTATGTGGATACTGTGATTATCGGCGAGGACGGCCTTGCTGAATTCACTCTGACAGAAAAGGGCGATTATGTGTTCATGGCATGCAAGTTCAGCGATCTCCTCGGCGATGTCAATAACGACGGCAGAGTGAACGCTCTCGATGCAGCTGCGATACTTCGCCACGTTGTAAGACTTGAGGACGCTCCAAACATTGAGATGGGCGACTTCAACTACAGCGACAGCATCAATGCAATGGACGCAGGTGACATCCTTAAATGGATAGTCGGTGCGGCATAATTCACATCAATAATTTCAGCCTCTTTCGCAAGGAAGGGACTGAAATTTATATGTGGGGAAAATGCACAAAATTGCATTTATCTCTTGTTTTTGCCTGGAAATGCCTTGACATTATATATAATGGTAATTGTAAGCGTTGCAATATGTAATATCACTATTATCCATTAATTTACTTGACACAGATGTGATAAGGGTATAAAATAGTATTAACAATTTTTGATATATGGAGGAATATCATGTCAAATCTAGCATCATTCAGTAAAAAAGCGTTGATTGCAGCTGTTGTAATTGCTATGTTGGCGGGTCTTTTTATGTTCCTGCCTGTAAAAGCTTCGGCAGCGGCATGGGACGGCACAGTGGCAACAGGTTTTGCGGGAGGCACAGGAAAAGCGTCGGATCCGTACCTTATTTCAAACGGTGCGCAGCTTGCATATCTCGCAGAGCTTGTGGATAATAAGGACGTTCAATATGTGTCCAAATATTACAAGCTCACTGCGGATATAGATCTCGGAAATGTTGAATGGAACCCTATCGGTAACGGCTGGGAGGCTCCGTTCAAGGGCAACTTTAACGGCAATGGAAAGGTTATTAAGAATTTTAAAATCAGTGATGCCGAAGGTAAATATCAGGGACTGTTCAGCTATACATCTTCAAGCTCCGTTATCAAAAACCTCGGAATAGAGAGCGGAAGTATCCAAGGCGGATACTATGTCGGTGCGGTTCTTGGCATCAATTACGGTATAGTCAGCAATTGCTATAACAATATACCATTAACAGGAATACAGTGTGGTGGCGTCGTAGCTCAAAACAACAGTACGGTGGAATACTGCTATAATACGGCAGATATAACAGCGTATGTACCGGCTGACCCGGCATCTTCAAACGTTTATGTGGGAGGAGTGGTAGGTTACAACGCAGGTGATATCAATGCGTGCTATAATACAGGAGACCTTACCGCTACAAGTGATGGCATGAATGTTGGCGGTATTGCCAGCTTTCACCATTCAGGTACCATTTCGAATTGCTATAATACGGGTAATCTGAAAGCAAAGGGTACTTCTATTTCGGGCGGTATTGTAGGTGTGAATAGTAAAAATGGATATATAACAACCTGTTTCACTACGGGTTCTGTTGTTATTGATAACGGTATCTGTGGTGCTGTATGCGGTAGCAACAATGAGACTGCCATTATTGATGATACATATTACTGCCGAACTACCTGTGCTCTGCGCGGTATAAGCAGAGATGATAATACCTCGTATGACTGTTCTGCGGTAGGCGTTCCTCTCGGTGCGATCGCAGCAATGGATCCTGATGGTGCGGATAACGACACTTGGGTAAGCGGATCCTACGATTATACAAAGTATGATGCGAATTACAATGTAACCATAAAGCTTCCTTCGCTGAAAGGCGTGGGAACGGCAGTGACTTATACAGAAAAGGTTACTCCCATCTCCACTGCGGCTGGACTGCAGGCTATTGCTGATGATCTCAGCGGAAACTATGTTCTCACAAAGGATATAGCTCTCAGCGGCACTTGGACAGCCATCGGCACAGAGGAGTCTCCCTTTACAGGAAACTTCGACGGTAACGGCCACAAGATCACAGGTCTTTACATCAACAATGAGGAAGGCAATCAGGGTCTGTTTGGTTACAGCAAGGGTTATATCAGGAATGTTGATGTAACAGGCGAGATCACAGCATACGGACCTGCAGGTCTTATTTGCGGCTATAATTACGGATATATCAACGGCTGTACTGCTTCGGGCAAGGTAACAGCTACGCTGCCCGCAGCCGGAATCTGCGGTGCGACATACCGAGCATTCACAGATAACTGTACAAACTATGCGACTATAACAGGCACAAGATACACAGGCGGCATCTGCGGTCATGCGGACAGCGGAACTGTCGGAAGCGGTATCAGAGGCTGCGTAAACTATGGTGATGTTTACGGTGATGATACCTATGCAGGCGGCATTGTAGGCTATACTGCTGCGGTACAGGTAAAGGACTGCTGGAACAATGGCAGCGTAACACTGGATTATGAAAATCCTGTGGGTGGTATTATCGGCTATCACTATCTCGGCAGCATAGACGGCTGTGTAAATAGTGGCACTATCAAAAACCTCACTACGGGGGATGGGGCTTATGTCGGTGGCATAGTAGGAAAAGCGGGCTCAGTCTACATAATCAGAAACAGCTATAATTTTGGCAGCGTAAATGGCAGCGGCTGCAAGATCGGCGGTTTTGCAGGCAGCATTGAAAGTTGTCTGTATGTTTCCAACTGCTTCAATGCAGGCATCGTCAGCGGCACAGGCGCCAATGTCGGTCCTTTTGTGGGATATTTCGATGAAGCTGAGGATGTTATCGCAAACTGCTATTACGATAAGGACAGAAGCGGTGTAACAGGCACGGCATGGACTGGCGTAACAGGTCTTTCCACGCTGGAAATGACAAGCTCTGCTGCTCTGGAAAATATGGGCATAGCTGATTCTGTGTGGGGTAAGTTAGCAAATGCAAAAGACAAAAAGCTTGCCTCCTATCCTTACTTGCTTGATATTCCCGCTGCACGCAGCTCGGTAGCATATTCACCTGAATTTAGTGTGAAGTGTACTGCTGAGGAGTTTGCTATCGGTAAGGATGTAACATTCACTATAACAGCGCTGGTAGACAAGGGCTACAGTAGCTCACTTACTACAGGCGGTACATATACTGTATATCTCGACGGCGCAGCTGTATCTGAGGCAGCTCTCATCGGTGATAACAGCACGGTGTCGTATACTCTGGCGGGTAAAAATGTTACAGCCGGCGTGCATACGATCAATGTTAAATATGACGGCACAGGCTCGGATTATCTTACCACCCTCACTTGTGAGTACAAGTTCACTGTTCCTGTTCCCGTACCTGCTAACGTCAAAGCAACAGCAAGCGCGGGAAGGGTAGATCTTACATGGGATGAAGTGGATGATGCAACACAGTACCGTATCCGCAGAAATGATGGTTCTGGTTGGGTAAATTACAAGGAAGTGACGACTACATCTTTCACTGATACAGCAGTGACGAACGGTACAAAATACTATTATGCGATCTACGCCTATGCAAACGGTGCTTGGAGCGAGGCGTCAGATGTTGTAAATGCAACGCCCGTTGTTCCTGTGGTTCAGAATGTAAAGGCAACAGCAGGTGTAAACAAGGTAACACTGAGCTGGAGTGCAGTAAGCGGTGCGACAAAGTACCGCATCCGCAGACATGACGGTACCAAGTGGGCAAACTACAAGGATCTGAAAGAGACAAGCTTCACAGATAACGCAGTGACCGCAGGCACTACATACAAGTATGCAGTGTATGCTTATGCAGGCGGCGCATGGGGAGACGCATCGGCGATAGTATCTGCAGTTCCGAAGGCATCGGCTCCTGCAACCATCAAGGCGACAGCAGGCGCAGGCAAGGTAACACTTACATGGAGTGCAGTAAACGGTGCGACAAAGTATCGCATCCGCAGAAATGACGGAAGCGGATGGGTGAACTACAAGGATCTCACAGCGACAAGCTTCACAGATACCGCAGTAACAGCAGGCAAGACTTACAAGTATGCAGTATATACTTATGCGGGCGGTGCATGGAGCGGCGCATCCGCAATAGTGTCTGCAGTTCCTGCATCTGCATCGGTAGCGCAGAATGTAAAGGCGACCGCAGGCGCAGGTAAGGTAACTCTCACATGGAGCGCAGTAAGCGGCGCAACAAAGTATCGCATCCGCAGAAATGACGGCAGTGGTTGGGTGAACTACCAGGATCTCACAGCGACAAGCTTCACGGATACAGCTGTAACAAGTCGGAGGCCAAGCGGTCTTAGGAAGACAATACTCAGG
>JAZSGG010000018.1:0-52582 GCA_045532595.1 Oscillospiraceae bacterium
AGCTAACGGCGGCGAGGTACTTTTCGTTGGTACCAAGAAGCAGGCTGCTGATTCCAACAAGGGAGTGGCTCTCCGTGCAGGCGCTCATTTTGTAAACGCAAGATGGCTCGGCGGTATGATGACAAACTACAAGACAATCCAGAGAAGAATCGCTCGTCTCGAGCAGCTCCACACAATGAGCACAGACGGCACATTCGATCTGCTTCCCAAGAAGGAAGTTATCAAGCTCAACCTCGAGATCGAGAAGCTTGAGAAGTTCCTCGGCGGTATCAAGAACATGAAGAAGCTCCCCGGCGCTCTCTTCATCGTAGATCCCCGCAAGGAGAAGATCGCTGTTGCTGAGGCTAAGAAGCTCGGTATCCCCGTTGTTGCTATCGTTGACACAAACTGCGATCCCGATGAGATCGACTATGTGATCCCCGGCAACGATGACGCTATCAGAGCTGTTAAGCTCATCGCAGGCGCTATGGCTGACGCTATCATCTCCGCTAACCAGGGCACAGCAGAGGCTGTTGCAGCTGAGGCAGAGGCAGCTGACGCTGAGTAATTCTTCCCAATAATAAGATAATTATCGTAAAGGAGATATAAAATCATGGCTAACATTACCGCTAAGGACGTTGCAGAGCTGCGTGAAATGACAGGCTGCGGCATGATGGACTGCAAGAGAGCACTGGTAGAGGCTGACGGCAACAGAGATGAGGCTGTTAAGATCCTCCGTGAGAAGGGCCTTGCTAAGGCTGCCAAGAAGGCTGGCCGTATCGCTGCTGAGGGCGTAGTTAAGGCTAAGGTAAGCGGCACAACAGGCGTTCTCGTTGAGATCAACTGCGAGTCCGACTTCTGCGCTAAGACAGACAAGTTCCTGGATCTCGTTGAGACCATCGCTGATACAATCCTCGCTAACGACGTTGCTGACGTTGAGGCTCTGAAGGAGTGCACAGTTGCAGGCGGCACACAGAAGGTTGCTGACTACATGACTGAGAAGGTTGCTACTATCGGTGAGAACATGAACATCCGTCGTTTCACAAAGATGGAAGGCGTTCTGGTTCCTTACATGCACGATGGCGGCAGACTGGGTACACTGGTTAAGCTCGCTACTGACAAGGCTGACAATGCTGAGGTTCTCGCTTGCGGCAAGAACGTTGCTCTGCAGGTAACTGCTCTGAACGCTCAGTTCGTAGCTCAGTCCTGCATCCCTGCTGAGAAGCTCGCAGAGGAGAAGGAAGTTCAGACATCCCTCGTAAAGAAGGAGAATGAGGAGTCCAAGAAGCCCAAGCCTGAGAACGTTCTGGATAAGATCGTTGAGGGTCGTATGAGAAAGTACTTTGAGGAAGTTTGCCTCCTCGATCAGAAGTACTTCAAGGATGACTCCATGACAGTTGGTCAGTATGTTGCTTCCGTAGCAAAGGCTGAGGGCGCTTCCGTTGAGGTCGTTGACTTCATCCGTTACGAGCGTGGCGAAGGCATCGAGAAGAAGGTTGATGATTTCGCAGCTGAAGTAGAGGCTATGGCTAAGGGCTGATATCCCGACATAAACAATATGACCCTCCGTGTAACAGCGGAGGGTCTTTTGCGTGCATAAAAAATACCAAGGGTCTGCGTTATGACGTCGCAGACCCTTGCATGTATAGGGAGGTTTGATGTAGATTTCTGTAATAATTATGATACCGCCTGAATAGAATATAGCATGAAACGATAACAGAAAAGTGCTGTACATAATACAGCACTTAAAGATATCAGCTAAGCTTCTGCAGGTCGCTGAGGCACTCAGCACATACGTTCTTACCCTTGAACACAGTGATGCTGCTTGCGTTAGCACAGAATGCGCAAGCGGGTGTATACTTCTTCAGGATGATCTGGTCATCTTCAACGTAGATCTCAAGGCTGTCCTTCACACCGATATCGAGAGTTCTTCTAAGCTCGATCGGAATTACGATCCTTCCCAGCTCATCAACTTTTCTTACGATTCCTGTAGATTTTACCATAATATTTTCCTCCTTGATCTGTGTCAAATTATGCCACATTTTTGTTTCTTTCAATTGGATTATAACATAGTTGGCGCTATTTGTCAATTTTTGAAAAGGGGATAATTACCTTTTTTTCGTGGTTTTTTGTAGAATCATTATAAATAAAAGTGTCATTTCAGTTGTGCTGCGGTTGCAATTGCTTGTATACAGACTGTTTATTCGCATATATGTACAGCATTTTATTGTTTACAATATACATATGCGAATTAATTAACAAAAACGAATATTCATTTTTAGCAAGTATTTTGGAGAAAAATGGCTCATGATGTATTTGTTGGGAATATTACCTGCACTTGCGGTCGCATTCGGACTGATAAACGGAAAAGCCGGCGAGATGTCCGCTGCGGTGCTTGACGGCGCAGGCGAGGCGGTAACGCTGGCTCTTTCGTTGTGTGGAATAATGTGCTTCTGGTGCGGACTGATGAGAGTTGCAGAGAAGGCAGGAATCGTTGAGTGGCTTGCAAGGCTGCTGTCGCCTGTGCTTTCGCTGCTTTTCAGAGGACTGAAAAAAGGGGGCAGAGCCATGCAGCTTATCTCCATGAACATAACAGCGAACATACTCGGTCTCGGGAACGCTTCAACACCGCTGGGAATATCCGCAATGAAGGCAATCGCAGAGGAAGAAAACGCCTCCGAAACAGCAACCGATAACATGATAATGCTGACGGTGCTGAACACCGCAAGCCTGCAGATAGTACCTGCAACAGCCGCAGCATTGAGAGCAGCTGCAGGTGCTGAGCGACCTATGGAGATATTGCCTGCTGTGTGGATCGTTTCGGCGTACAGCGCTGTGGTGGCGGTGTGTGCTGCGAAGCTGCTGGGTAAGCTGTCAAGGAGGGGACATGGAACTGACTGATATCATAATCCCCTGTTTTTTTGCAGCGGTCATGCTGATCGCATTTCTGCGTAAGGTGGATGTGTTTTCGGCGTTCTGCGAGGGCGCAGCGGAGGGGCTTCGCACCTGTGCGGATATCCTGCCTGCACTGGTGCTGCTTATATGCTTCATAGGCGTGCTGGAATCAAGTGGCATGGTGGAGCTTCTTACTGGGCTGCTTACTCCGCTTTGCAAGGCTGTGGGGTTTCCTGAGGAATGCATGCCGATGGTGCTGCTGAGACCCTTTTCGGGCAGCGGCGCTATTGCGATATATGACGGCATCGCCGCACAGAACGGTGCGGACAGCTTTGCGGAGAGGGTAGCGGCGGTGCTTCTCGGGGCATCGGAGACCACGTTTTACACCATTGCAGTGTATTTTTCGGCTGTGAAGGTGCGCAACACGCGCTACGCAGTGCCTGCGGCCCTCACCGCAGATCTAACTGCATGGCTAGTGTGCGGAATGGCGGTCATGCTGCTTTTCGGAACAGCTTGATATCAGCGGTAGTATCTGCTGAGAGATCTGTAAAAATAGTCATCGTCAACTTCTTCATAATTTCCTTCGAACAGATCCTTGTTTTCGGCAAGGGTCTGTTCTGCTTTAAGGCGGGGGAGACTGAAATATGCTGCGTATTTTTCGGGGTTCTCGGTGCGGTTGCTGCTGAGCTGTGTATCGCAGCGGCCGAGCAGCTCTGCGGCATAGGATGGGTCTGCTTCATAAGCGTCTGCAACAGCGGGAATAGCAGAGGTACCAAGCTCCTTAAGCAGGCTGAAGTCCACTTCGGAGAGTGTGCCGCTCTGATATGCATTGACGTTATAGCGGGCGATGATGGCATCGGTGTTGGAGAAGCACAGCACGCCGAACATCACGGTGAAGGCTGCGAAAACGGTCTTCCACAGGGGGAGCTTCACGAACTGCCATATCATAATGATGATGAAAAGCACAGCCAGCAGCGCCATGAACCAGCTTGTGTAGATGCGCAGGGGAGTCATGCCGTATTCGCCGATGTACAGGAACATCTTGCTCACTGCGGTGGCGATGAGCAGCAGTGTGAACACGGATATCACAATGGTGTAGACTTTCAGTGCGGCAGGGCGGCGGTCGTTCTCCTTGCGGACGGTGAACGCCTGCATCATCAGGATGACAAAGAGGTCTATCGCAGCCACAGCGCACAGCTCAAAGAAGCCCTGTCGTGCAAACTCGGAGTAGCTGTATTCTGAGGGGAGAGAGCCGCCGAGGGCAGCTGTCAGGTATCTGAACTGCACCAGTACATAAGCGAG
The DNA here is from genome assembly GCA_045532595.1 of Oscillospiraceae bacterium. Classification (GTDB taxonomy): domain Bacteria; phylum Bacillota; class Clostridia; order Oscillospirales; family Ruminococcaceae; genus CAG-115. Next base: position 4,177 of record JAZSGG010000018.1, read on the forward strand.
ATAGAACAGGCATATCGGGGTCACTGCGGTGCATACCGCCATCAGGGGGATGACACGGCAGGAGGGGGTGGATTCCGCACGGGGGGCGAGCTTTTTCTCGGCGGAGAAGAGTATTCCGCACAGGAAGAAAGCCACGGGAATGCCCCAGATCATCTCGGTAATGGTGTTGAAGGAGAACTCGGGCAGATGCTCGAAGAAGCCGCCCATGAAGTCTGCGAACATATCATCGGAGTTTATCAGAAGCGCTGCAACAACGATGGTCAGCGGCACTGCAATGAGCAGACCCAGCAGCACATACAGCACGCTCTTGCCTGCCTTCAGCTTTCCGAAAAGTCCGAAGGTGGCTTTCGGGCATTCGCCGAAGCTTGCGAAGGGACGGGCGAACACAGAGGAGAAGAAGTCACGGACGAAGCGCTCTCCCAACAGCTTTGCGCCGCTGAGGGATATTCCCAGATAGCAGAAAAGAGCGAACACAAAGAATGCGGCGAGGGTGTTTATAGTGCGGTTTGCGCTGAACAGCGGCACTAAGCAGAACAGCTCTGCCACTGCGAAGACCGCAACGTGACCTCCCTTTACAGGGAGCTTTTTGACCTTTGCAAAAACAGCGGCGAGGATTCCGAAAAGCGCCCAGAATGCGCCGCCGAAGATCCCACCGTGATAATAGAACGCATAGTGGATGAACAGGAAGCCCATCACAAGGCAGATAACTGCGGTGATGCACTCAAAGAGCGTATATGAGCGTTTCTGTATCGGTTGAGCGGTGGGGAGATCGGCGATGCCGTAGGGCGGCTGAACGTATCCGTCGTTGAATATCGTTGACGGCTGAACTGGTATCTGCTGAGCCTGAGTGTTGTTCTGCATATTATCCATGATGTAAATCCTTTCTATACATGGCAAAATATAGTAGCTGGAGGGTGCAGAGGGGTGCAGGGAACATAGCCTGCTCCCCCTCTGCTATATAAGGGAATGTGTGGTGTCAGAATATATCACGCAGCCATTCTATCACCCATTCATGCAGAAAGAGCAGCGGAATGAATGACAGGAGAACAACCGGTATTTCGGTGAGCCAGAATTTTGGCTTAGGTTTTTTCAATGCAGTCCCGATATGGAGCATGAGCAGTACAATGCATATCGCAAGACAGGAAAGACCGGTGACGATTGCAAACGGCGTGTACCGTGGATATCTAGTCCATGAAAGAAGCCCAAACCACCAATCAAGGAAGAACAGGAATCCCAGACTTCCGAAAACGGAATATCCTGAGCCTATCAGCAGGTGGATCAAAAGGCTGCGTTTATCGCTCATGGCGTATCCTCACGCTTGAATTCGAGGATGTCTCCCGGCTGGCAGTCCAGCACCTCGCAAAGCTTTTCGAGGGTGGAGAAGCGCACCGCCTTTGCCTTTCCCGTTTTCAGCACGGAAAGGTTCGCAGGCGTGATGCCCACCTTATCGGCAAGGTCGTTGGAGGATATCTTCCGCCTTGCCATCATAACATCGAGATTAATTTCAATCGGCATAGCTACCGCCTTTCTTGTAATGAGGAATTAGGAATTAGGAATGAGGAACTATTGTGTCGGCTTGCGCCGATATATCTCAATAAAAGCCTTGTTCATGTTGCGGTGCAGGCATTTAAAGTGCAGTCTGCCACACAATTGATCCATGCTTTTGTTTCTCATTGCTAATTCTTGATCATATCGTATAATCATTTTCTTCACGGATGACGATTGCCTGTTCAAACACGTTCTTCACTACTCTCAGGATAAGTCCCACAAAGGCGAAGCCGATTATCACAAGGAATGCGAAATACTTGATGCAGGCAAAGTACACGAACACGACTGCTTCTATAAAGCAGCACCATGATATGATTCGCAGATACTTTACACTGCTCTGCACGAACGGCTCGCCCTTGCGGACGTTGCCCAGCAGCTTATCGAGGCACACCAGCGCCACAGCCGCCGCAGGAACAGCGCAGTACAGCGTGACGAGCAGCGGCACGAACACGGAGGGCATTCCGTTTGCCTTGTTCACGATCTCATCGTAATATCTTGTCAGCCACGGTGCTATCACACAGCACACTGCCAGAAGCCCATAGCATACACGCACTATCACTAAGGAAAGCAGCGTGGAGCGGTCCTTATTCCACATACACATTCTCCTTTTAGATCAGATTTTACCTTTTGTCTGACCATATAATAACACACAAATTATCATTTGTCAATAGGTTTTTATCGAAAAACGATAATTTTTTATTGTTTTTAGGATTTTGATGGATACTTCATTATTTTGATATAAATGACCTGTTTTCGGTTGACTTAAAATTATATATGATGTATAATTGGAGTAAATAATCTGATCGGAGATACCATTATGGAAAAACGCATCCTTGACTGGAACAAATACTGCGATACCGCCGCACAGGCTGTAGCAGAGGGCATTGTAATGCTGAAGAATGACAATGTTCTTCCTCTTGACAAGAATGAGGAGGTTGCCGTATTCGGACGCATACAGCTTCATTACTATAAGAGCGGCACAGGCTCGGGCGGCATGGTGAATGTATCCCATGTGGTGAGCATCCCCGAGGGTCTGCGCAATGCGGGAGTTAAGCTTAACGAGGAGCTTTACAGCATCTATGACGAGTGGGATTCCATCTATTCCTTCAATTTCGGAGAGGGCTGGGGTTCTGAGCCGTGGTCGCAGGAGGAGATGCCGCTCACTGACGAGATAGTGGGCAATGCCGCAAAGACCTCAAAGACCGCCATCGTCATCATCGGCCGCACCGCAGGCGAGGAGATGGACAACAGCATCAAGGAGGGCGCATTCCTGCTTACAGCGCTTGAAGAGGATATGCTGAAGAAGGTGCGTGCTGCGTTCGATAAGATGATCGTTCTGCTGAACGTTCCTGCGCTGTTTGATATGGGCTTTATGGACAGGTATTCTCCCGAGGCTGTGCTGTATGTATGGCAGGGCGGAATGGTGGGCGGCACGGGTACCGCTATGGTGCTTACGGGCGAGGTATCCCCCAGCGGCAAGCTTACCGATACTATCGCTTATAATGTTTCCGACTATCCCTCTGCGCCTTATTTCGGCGACGGCATGGAGGATAAGTACGTTGAGGATATTTATGTCGGATACCGCTATTTCGAGACCTTTGCAAAGGACAAGGTGCGTTATCCATTTGGATTTGGTCTGAGTTATACGACCTTTGATATCAGTTGCCGTTCCTTTAGCTTCCGTACTCCTGCTGATGAGAGCATTACATTGACTATAAAGGTCAAGAATACAGGCAGATATTCGGGCAAGGAGGTCGTGCAGGTATATCTCGAAGCGCCTCAGGGCAAGCTGGGCAAGCCTGCGAGAGTTCTCTGCGGCTACGCTAAGACAAAGACCCTTGCACCCAACGAGGAACAGCAGCTTCAGATCACAGTTGATCTCAAAGACTTCGCAAGCTACGATGACAGCGGTGTGACAGGACATCCTTACTGTCGCATCCTCGAAGCAGGTCAGTATAATTTCTATATCGGCAGCGATGTGCGCAGCGCTAAGTCTAACTGTGGCATGAGGCTTGAAGAAGATTTTGTAGTCGAGCAGCTTAAGCAGGCTCTGGCGCCTGTTCAGCCGTTCAAGCGCATGAGGAACGACAATGGCGTTGTCGCATTCGAAGATGTTCCCCTTGAACAGCAGGAGGAGTTCGACCGCCGCCTTGCCGCACTCCCTGCGGAGATCGTTCAGACAGGCGACCGTGGTTTTAAGCTCAGCGATGTGGTGAAGGGCAAATGCACCATGGACGAATTCGTTGCACAGCTTTCGGATAACGATCTTGCCTGCATCATCCGTGGCGAGGGCATGGGCAGCCCTAAGGTGACCCCAGGAACTGCATCCGCATTCGGCGGCGTTTCTGAGGGCCTGAAGAGCTTCGGAATCCCCTGCGGCTGCTGCAGTGTCGGACCCTCTGGCATGAGAATGGACTGCGGCACAAAGGCATTCAGCCTCCCCGGTGGTACGCTGCTTGCCTGCACCTTCAACAGGGAGCTTATCACTGAGCTTTTCGTGATGATGGGTCTTGAAATGACCGCAAACAACGTTGATTGCCTGCTGGGTCCCGGTATGAACATCCACCGTCATCCCCTGAACGGCAGAAACTTTGAATACTTTTCCGAGGATCCGTACCTGACAGGTACCATCGCAGTGGCTCAGCTGGATGGTCTGCATTCTGTAGGCGTTACGGGAACTATCAAGCACTTCTGTGGCAACAACCGTGAGACTCACCGCCACTTCCTTGACTCGGTGGTGTCTGAGAGAGCGCTCAGGGAGATATATCTCCGTGGCTTTGAGATTGCAATAAAGCAGGGCAAGGCATCCACTGTCATGACCACATACGGCAAGGTGAACGGCGTGTGGACGGCGGGCAGATATGATCTCACCACCACTATCCTGCGTGAGGAGTGGGGCTTCACAGGCTTTGCCATGACAGACTGGTGGGCGCACATCAACCGCCGTGGCTGCGAGGCAGACAAGCGTGATTTCGCAATAATGGCGATGGCTCAGAATGATACCTACATGGTGTGCGCTGACGGCGGCGACCATGAGGACAATACCCTTGCATCCCTTGAAAAGGGCGAGCTTACAAGGGGCGAGCTGCAGCGCTGCGCAAAGAACATCCTCGGCATGCTTATCACCACCCATGCCATGAAGCGTGAGATGGGCATAAACGACGCAGCGGAGATAATCAATCGTCCCAAAGACAACAACGGCGAGGACGGCGATGTGCCTTACTATTATGTTGATGACACCTTCGGGCTTGACCTCGGCGGCATGATGACAAAGAAGGGCGAGAACTACTGCTTCGCTCTTGATTTCAAGCGTGAGGGCAGATACAGAGTTACCATCACCGCATCCTCCGAGCTTTCCGAGCTTGCGCAGAGCGCCGTAACGCTGTTCAGCGTGGGCAGCGCCTGCGGAACCTATGTGTGGAACGGTACAGGCGGCAAGCCTGTGGAGCTGCACAAGGAGATCAACGTGTTCTCACGCTTCACAAGTGTACGACTGCATTTCGCTGCAAACGGACTGAAGCTTCACAGCCTGAAGTACGAGCGCATCGGCGAGCCTTTCATCATCTGATAAGCGCTGAATAAAACAAAAAGACCGCTTCTGCACTGCTACAGAAGCGGTCTTTGATGTTTTGGGATCAGATTGATATGTGGTTATGCGGGAGCATTAGTCCTCGTTCCACTCGTACAGCTTACGAAGCTCTGCTCCGACCTTTTCGAGCTGGTGGTCAGCCTCGATGCGTCTGCAAGCGTTGAAGTGTGCTCTGCCCATCTTGTTCTCCATGATCCAGTTGCGTGCGAATGTACCGTCCTGGATCTCGCTGAGAACCTTCTTCATCTCCTTCTTTGTCTCCTCGGTGATGATGCGCTTACCGATCTCGTAATCGCCGAACTCAGCGGTATCGGAGATGGAGTATCTCATCATCTTGAAGCCGCCCTTGTAGATGAGGTCAACGATCAGCTTCATCTCGTGGATGCACTCGAAGTATGCGTTCTGAGGATCATAGCCTGCCTCAACGAGAGTCTCGAAGCCTGCCTTCATCAGAGCGGTAACGCCGCCGCACAGAACAGCCTGCTCGCCGAACAGGTCAGTTTCGGTCTCGCACTGGAAAGTGGTGGTGAGAACGCCTGCTCTTGCGCAGCCGATGCCTGCCGCATAAGCAAGGCCTGTATCCAGCGCTCTGCCTGTAGCGTCCTGATGAACAGCGATAAGGCAGGGAACACCTCTGCCGATCTGATACTCAGAGCGAACAGTGTGGCCGGGACCCTTGGGAGCGATCATGATAACGTCCACATCTGCAGGGGGTACGATCTGACCGAAGTGGATGTTGAAGCCGTGTGCGAAAGCAAGAGTCTTGCCTGCGGTGAGGTTGGGAGCGATGCTCTCCTTGTACAGATCAGCCTGCTTCTCGTCGTTGATGAGGATCATGATAACATCAGCGATCTTTGCAGCGTCGTCTGCGGTGTATACCTTGAAGCCTGCGTCAACAGCCTTGGACCAGCTCTTGGAGCCTTCGTACAGACCGATGATGACGTTCACGCCGCTCTCCTTCAGGTTCAGCGCATGAGCGTGACCCTGAGAGCCGTAGCCGATGATAGCAACGGTCTTGCCGTCCAGCAGGGACAGGTTGCAGTCTTCCTTGTAATAGATCTTTGCCATTGTTTTGTATCTCCTTTAAAGATTTTTATTCGACGCAATGACGATACGCATATCGTCGTTACGAGGTTGTACGTTTGTCACACCTTAACGGTGGCTTCGCCCTTCTGCAGGGCAATGGTGCCTGTGCGGACGATCTCCCTTATGCCGTAGGGACGGAGAAGCTCCTCGAAATTTGCGAGGTTTTCCTTGCTGTCCGAAAGCTCGATGGTGACGGTGTTCGGCGAGATATCGGATATCTTGCCGTGCGCTATCTCTACGATAGCCATCACCTCGGAGCGCTGCTTTGCGGTGCAGCCCACCTTTATCAGCACAAGCTCACGGGAGACCACATTGTCGCTTTTCAGCGTCTTTACCTTGATGACATCTATCAGCTTGTTCAGCTGCTTTTCGATCTGCTCAAGGGTATAATCGTCGCCGTCTGCGACTATGGTTATGCGGGATACCTGCTCGTCGTCGGTCACGCCCACCGCAAGGCTGTCGATATTGAAGCCTCTGCGGGCGAACAGACCTGCGATCCTTGCAAGTACACCTGCGTTGTTTTCTACCAGTACGGAGATAGTATGCTTCATGCCGTTACCTCCATTAAAGAATAGTCTTTTCGAATTCAGCGACCGAGACCTCGATAAGGAACGGTCTGTCCGAAGCGATGAGGCGCTTTACGGCGTCTGCCGCCTTTTCAGCGCTGTCTACAAGCACGCTTTCGATGCCGTAAGCATCCGCAAGCTTAGTGAAGCAGGGACTTCCGTCCAGCGCCACCGCTGTGAGACGGTTGTTGTAGCCACGCTCCTGCAGCTCTCGCACCATGCCGAGATAGTTGTTGCGCATCACCACGACCTTGATGTTTATTCCGTGCTGAAGTGCCGTAGCAAGCTCCATCATCTGCATCTGGAAGGAGCCGTCGCCGCACACTGCAACTACCTCCTTTTCGGGGCAGGCAGCCTTTGCGCCGATGGCTGCGGGGATGGAATATCCCATGGTACCCATACCGCCTGAAGTGAGGAAGCGTCCGCCGTTGAAGGTGATGTTGGAGGCAGTCCAGATCTGATTCTGTCCCACGTCCGCAACCACTACGGAGTCGTCGGGCAGCGCCTTGTCAAGCGTCTGCATGAACAGCTTGGGATCTACATATCCCTCAGCTGCAGGCTTCGCAGGCTGAGAGAAGCGGTGAGCGTCAAGCTCGGCTATCCATTCTGTGTGAGTGGTCGGAGCGCCTGCAGCTTCGATGAGCTGACCCAGCACCAGTGTGAGGTCTCCCACCACGGGAATATCCACTGCGAGATTCTTGCCGATCTCCGCAGGGTCGATGTCGATATGTATAACAGTGAGATCGCTGCGCTGCTCCATTGCTGCAATGGCACGGTCGCCGACTCTTGCGCCGAGCAGAAGCAGGGTATCGCAGTGGTTCACAGCGTAGTTTGCGCTCTTGCATCCGTGCATTCCCAGCATTCCGAAATATCTGGGGGCGTCAGTAGGCATAGCGCCGAGACCCATCATCGTGGAGACCACAGGGATATCTGTAAGCTCGGAAAATTCACGCATGAGCTTTGCACCGTCTCCCGCAAACAGACCGCCGCCTGCGCAGATGAGAGGCTTTTTAGCATCAGCAAGGGCATTCACCACACGCTTTATCTGCTGTCCGTTGCCCACACTGCTGGGGCGATAGCTGCGGATATCCACTGTTTCGGGGTAATCGAAATCTATCTCCGCAAGCTGCACGTCGTAAGGAATATCAATAAGCACGGGGCCTCTTCTGCCGCTGCCTGCGATGTAGAAAGCTTCCCTGAATACCCTTGCGGTGTCCTCGGGGCGCTTCAGCAGGTAGCTGTGCTTTACGAAAGGCTCAGCAGAGCCAGTGATATCTGCTTCCTGGAACACGTCACGGCCTATCTGATCGGTGTTCACCTGACCTGTTATCACCACCATGGGGATGCTGTCCATATAAGCGGTAGCGATGGCGGTGATGAGGTTCAGCGCACCGGGGCCTGATGTGGCAACTGCGACAGCAGGCTTTCCCGACATGCGGGCATAGCCGCTTGCTGCATGGCCTGCGTTCACCTCATGGCGCACGAGGACGTGCTTTATATCGGTGTTGTATAATTCATCGTAAAACGGGCAGATAGCCGCACCGGGATATCCGAAAACAGTGGAGATACCCTCTGCCTTCAGGCACTCTGTCATGGCCTTTGCGACCGTCATTCTGATGGAACTCATTATATATCATCCTTTCGGAATGGGCAATTCAATAGCTTGATATGAAAACGCTATACATATTTTATTATATCAAAGTAGCATATTGTTGTCAAGGTGAAAATCTACATTTTCCGCTGTGTTATTAGACGAAATTAGATGCATCGTCAAACAAAAAAGGCAGCAAAAAACACAATGCGCATCTGGGTTTGACATTTGCTGAAATGTGTGATATACTTTATCTGCCAAAGAAAGGAAGTAATTATATGAACGAAACACCGAAAACAATGTCCTCAAAGCGCAATATCCTCATACTGGTGATAGTGCTGGCAGTAGTGATAATCGGCGGTATCATAGCCGCAGTGGCGGTCGGTACCTCTGGCGGGACGGATATTACAAAGACGCTCACCCTTGCCGAGCGCTATCTTGACGAGGAGGACTACGAGCAGGCTATCATTGAATTCGAGCACATCTTAGAGATAGACCCCATGAACGTTGATGCATACATAGGCAAGGCGAAGGCGCTTATCGCTCTCGGTGATGAGGATGAAGCGGCACAGCTGCTGCAGGAGGCTTACGAGCTTACGGGCAGCGAGGAGATAAAGGCGATGCTTGATGTCTTTTCCGAATCTGACGAGAACAAAGAAAGCGCAGATGTAATCACTACAACAGAAGTACAGTCTTCAGTACAGACTTCGACGACTGCTGCGGCTACAGTTGCTCCTGAGCCTGCGATAGATTTTCCTGAGCTTGATCTTTCTTCTGTACAGATGGCGGATTTCCCTTATGAGGATGAATATTGCCACAGCATAGAAACGATGCTATTTAACCACATCTATTATGGCGCTGAGCTGGATGCAGCAATGCTTTCAGACGTAACCTCTCTGCAGATCAAGGGCGCATCTGTTTTCGTAGTAAAATGCGGTGAAAGCACAGGTACTGTCGTGCCGTATAATATGCCTTACTTTACCCTGGAGCATACTGTTGAATTTCAGCAGCCAAAATCGGAATACGGCAATATTCCCGAAACAGTAACAACATCATTCGGTTATCTGGAAAACATTGATTTTCTGAAATACATGACTTCATTGTCTTCGCTTGAGATAAGCGGCAATGGTATTGCGGATGCTTCGGGATTGATGCATTGCACCAACCTGACCGAATTACATATCATGTGTGATACCATAGCAGATATTGCACCTGTCTCCGATCTGAAACAGCTGACCTATCTCCAGATCGTAAATAGCAATGTAACAGATCTTTCCGCTTTTGCGGGTATGACCGAAATCAAAACTCTTATTCTGCAGGGTATCGGGATATCGGATATTTCGGTACTGTCAGATATGAAGAAATTATGGTATCTTGATCTCGGCTATACCGATGTATCGGATATTACTCCGCTTACGGGATTGCAGGATCTGTCGATCTTATATCTGCAGTCATCGGTTCCTGTATCGGATCTTTCACCGCTTTACACACTTCCTGAGCTTCGCACATTCGTTACAACGTCCCTTGCATGCGATGCGGCGCAGATAGATGCTTTAAAAGCAGCTCTGCCTGAATGTGACATAACCTGTTATTGATTCCTGAAAGGACAGCCTCACCGCTGTCCTTTCCTTTTATTACGGCACAATAGTATATTTTATCCTTGACAAAGCATGATAAAATATGGTATGATATTATATTGGAGTATGCCAAACGTTAAAAATTTGACACACTGCAATAAAACACCCCGAAAGGAGTACATTTCCGTGCTTGAAATAAAGGACTTAGTCTGGAAGCTGCCCAACGGCGAGCCTATAATCAACGGCATCAGCTACAAGGCTTCAGGCAAGCTTATAGTCGTAACAGGCCCCAACGGCGGCGGCAAGACCACTCTTGCAAAGCTGATAGCGGGCGTTGAAACTCCCGATGCAGGCAGCATCCTGCTTGACGGCGAGGATATTACACAGCTTAACATAACCGAGCGTGCCAAAAAGGGCGTGGCTTATGCGTTCCAGCAGCCTGTCCGCTTCAAGGGACTCACCGTGCGTGACCTGCTGGAGCTTGCTGCAGGCGAAAAGATCAAGGAGACCTCCCTGTGCGAGCTTCTCGGCAAGGTTGGTCTGTGTGCTGAGGAATATATCGACCGTGAGATGAGTACAGCTCTCTCCGGCGGCGAGGCAAAGCGTATCGAGATCGCTACCGTGCTTGCAAGAAAGGCAAGGCTCTCCGTATTTGACGAGCCTGAGGCAGGTATCGACCTGTGGAGCTTCTCAAAACTCGTGGAGACCTTTGAGGACATCCGTCAGAACACCGAGGGAACACTGGGGGTCATCTCCCATCAGGAGCGCATCCTTTCCATTGCGGATGAGATCGTAGTTGTTGCAAATGGCAAGATCAGGACATCGGGTCCCCGTGAGGAGATACTTCCCGCACTGCTGAAGGGTGAGTATACCTGCTCCTGCCCCAGAAGAAACGGAGGTGCTTGTCTGTAATGAGCGATATCATGAACGTTAATTTCAACGATATAACAGGCGATCTGCTGAAGATGATCGCAGACTATGACGGCACCGAGTTCAAGGGCGCCTATAACATCCGTCAGGACAGCATGTGTGCAGGCCGCAAGTCCTCTGAAAATGTGACTATCGAGCCTAAGACGGACAATCCCGGCATCGTCATTACCGTAAAGTCTTTCACAAAGGGCGAGACGGTGTTCATCCCTGCTTGTGTTACCCACAGTGATGTGGACGATCTCGTATATAACGACTTCTATATCGGCGAGGGTGCGGATGTCATCATCGTAGCAGGCTGCGGCGTTCACAGCGACGGCGAGGAGACCGCACGTCACAACGGTATCCATCGCTTTTTCCTCGCAAAGGACAGCAAGGTGCTGTACAAGGAAAAGCACGTCGGCACAGGTACAGGCAAGGGTCTGAAGAAGATAGATCCCGTTACCGATTGCTATCTTGAAGAAAACTCCCGCCTTGAGATGGACACCATCCAGCTGGGCGGCGTTGACCGCTCCACCAGAAATACCTCTGCGGTGCTGGGCAAGAATGCAAAGATAATCGTGCGTGAGCGCATCATGACCGACGGCGAGGAGACTGCGATAACCAACTTCAAGGTGCAGCTCAACGGCGAGGATTCGGGTGCGGATCTTGTTTCCCGTTCCGTTGCAAAGGGTAATTCCCATCAGGAGTTCTACTCTCTTGTAGAGGGCAACAACCGCTGCACAGGCCACTCCGCCTGCGACGCTATCCTTGCGGAGAACGGCACTGTTGATGCTCAGCCTGCGCTGAACGCAAGTCATGTTGACGCAGCGCTCATCCATGAGGCGGCTATCGGAAAGATCGCAGGAGAGCAGCTGATGAAGCTGAGAACTCTCGGTCTCACCGAGGAGGAGGCAGAGGCGAAGATAATCGAAGGCTTCCTCAAATAATGCATAACAAATATGAAAGACCCGAGTTACCTCGGGTCTTTTTGCGTTGTAGCTTCGGTCTGCCAAATTCGATGAGAAATGAGAAGTGTGTTTAAATATACCACTAATGATCATTGCCGTAAGCAAACTATCGCTTTGGTGTTGATCTGGGTTGGTGTCGGCAATGGTGTCATGCCTGAGGAGTATAATAGTCATCCAGAGCGAAGTAGTATTCGCAGTTGCCCTGAGTATAATAGATCACTTTTATGCGGACAAGATATCCGATAGGCTCATCGGGGAGAAAGATCCAGCCTTTTGAAGTGATCTCAAGCTCCTGCTGTGCGTCCTCGCTCTCGATGAAAGCGCTTATCAGCTGACCTGCATGTGGTATTTCCACCATTATTCCGTCTAATTCAGCAGCACTGATATGCGGGACTTTACCCTCGTTTTCAGCATCAATTATCCACATAGCATCAGCGTAAAGCTCTTCGTCACCGTAGATCCAGTAGCAGGATGCCGTTGCAGGAGTGACCGTGTTTTCGCCTGCAATGATCTGTACATCAGGCGGATTTTCCAGATCCTCAAGCTCCAGTTCTTCGGTTCCGCAGGTGCTCCAGTAATGGCTGAACCAGTATTCACATGTACCCATGCATTTGAGCGTGACCTTTATCATAGCAGGTGATGTCATATCGGGCATTGTGTATGTGCCGTGTTCGGTGGGCTTTATCTCATGAGCATTGCCGTTTTCGTCGTAGTATTCTACATGGACATTTGTTGTATATGCAGGCAGATCAAGCTTTATTTCTCCTACATCGCACAGATCGTAAAAACCGTCGCTGTTATGCATCGCCAGAGCCTGCTCATAACCGAAATCTTCTTCATTTGCTTCATACACCAGATACGCCCAGCCCCAGTAGCTGCAGAAGGCTGCGAAATCAACATCGTTCTCCTCGGAATAAACTGCCAGTACGGGAGCATCGCAGCTTCTGTGTATGAACTGATATTCTGCTTCTTCCTGATCGGTAGCCACAGTAATGCTTATTATCATCCTGTCAAAGTAAGGCATCCATACCTTGCCGTCCTCGGTGAATATCAGTTCGTGGTCTCCGTCCTCGAGATCTGTTGCACGGGCGCTTGTTATCTTAGCGTTTTCGGGTAAAGCTAACTCAATATATTCACTTTCGCTGAGCGTAAACAAGGAGGGATCATCCCAGCCGCTTTTGCTTTGCCTGAGTTCAAATTCCGTTCCATAGGATGCGACCGCTGCAATGCTTTCGCTAAGGCGAGTATCGCTCACGGTGTTTGTGAAGCCGACCCAGTATGATACACTGCCATCGGGATATTCAACGCCGAGCCTGATAACGCCCTCGTTCTTTGTGCTTGCTGTGGGGAGTCTTACCTCGCCGTTCTCCTCGCAGCCGAGCATCATTTCGCTCTCCATATCCTCGCCGAAGCAGATGGCATCCAGCAGGCGTGCGCCCTCGGGCATGGTAAGCTGTATGGTGCTTTCGTCTGTAACTGTGAGCAGCTCGCCGCTCAGGAACATCTGCCAGATATCGGCGTTTCGTGGATGATCGCCGCTAAGCTCGCCGTTCCAGATATATGAGCCGATGGTCAGCTCCTTGCCGTTCAGTGTAACGGCAGGCGGCTCGGATGTCTCGGGGAAGTCCACCGTCATGAGGTACTCGCAGGCGCCCTCAGGGTAATCGACAGTCACACGGATATGCTCGCCGACAGGCGCTTCAGGGAGGATTATAGCGCCGTCAGCGGTGAACTGCAGCTCGGTGTAGTGCAGCTCGTCTGTGTGGAGATTTACGGATGTAATAACACCGCCCTCGGGAACGATAAGTCTTGCATCATCAAACCACGAAGCAGGGTAGATGGGATTCTTGAGCATCTGAACAGCGTCCTCGATAGTCCAGCCATCGTGGTGGAATTCGTCAAGTCCCTCGCCCCATGTGTAGCTGCACATCAGCAGCGGTCGCTCTGCGCCTTCTGCGTCAAGATACAGATTCGGCGGCATGGGAACAGGCTCTTCTTCGGGGAGACTTTCCATTGCATACAGCGACTGTCTGATGATGGTGGCAAGGTCTTGCGCATTGCATTCTGTGTGCTGTATACGACCTAAGTTAAAAGTACTGATATGGGTGCAGTCTTCGGTTATTTTGATTTCACACTCGATCATTTCATCGGGAGTGAGCGATACATCTCCGTCACCCATATTGCCGATGATGTCATAGGCTATCTGCCATTCATCATCGGGAGGAAGGCTGTATTCAAATTCGGCGATGATCTCAAAAGTATCGTATGTGCTGTCAGCATCGGGAACATAATGGATATAGCGTTCCTGATGGCGGCCGTTCGGAAGAACGGTGTATTCCTTGTAAATAAAGCTGTCCTCGAATGCGTACATGATTATGGGGTAGAACGATAATCTGCCGTTGATCCTGCCGTTTCTGATCTCGTATGTTGATATTGTTGAGTCGCCACTGTCGTTGGGGAATTCTACTGCTACATAAGTGCCGCAGGGAAACTCCACGACGTCCATGCACAGGTCTGTTTCCGTATTGTACCGCAGATCGCTTTCCTGCTCTATCATTATCTTTGCCAGCCTGTATGCAAGCCCTGCCGTGCTTTCTGTAATGCTTACAGATTCCGCTATCATTGTGTGCAGCTTAGGGTCAAGCTCGCTTGTGAACGAGATATTCACATAAACCTGCATATCATCCCTGTATGCGAGAATGCCCGAGGTATATTCCACATCGTCATTTCGTCCGTCTGCGGAATCATTGTGATATATGCTGCAGGTGGCAGACTTCAGCCAGCCGTCCGTCTTTACCTCGGTGTAGTCGGCATTCCAGTTGATAACGCTGCCGAGGAACAGCTGATTGAATACCATCTGATGATAGTTCGGCTCGCCGTATTCCATACCCTCGTATTTGTCGTAGATATTGAAGTCTATTGAGCCGACTATCTCGCCGTCCGCTACGATATCCACAGCGGAAAAGCCGCTGCGCTGCTCCTTTTCGGGAACGACTATCTCCCATTTCTCGGGCAGGGTGATATCCAGCTCAAACGGCACTGCGGAGAAGATGTCCTTGTTGTATTCGGTCTCGTTATCGTAGTACGCAGGGAATGTGACGCTCTGCTGCTCCAGAGCAGTGGTGGTGAGTTCTATGGAGCTTACGATATCGTTCAGCAGCTTTTCGTCAAGCACATCCGCAAAGCATGCATACGCATATTCATACGGATACGCAGTGTATGAGAGTATTCCCGAGCCGTAATGCAGCACATCTGCGTTTTCCATGCCGCCGTAGTTGCGGTACATGGTGCAGGTGGCAACAGCCATTGAGTCGTCCGATCTTACGATGACATCATCTGTCACTGCTCTGATACCGAATGGCTGCATGGACCATTCGCCCGTAACTTTTTCGGCAGTTGTGAAATCGTCGTAAAACTCCATCGGCTTTTCTTTTCTTGCCATAATGTTGGTGAGAATGGTCTGATTATAGGACGGGTCGCCGAATTCTACATCGTCGAACTTGCTGTAAATGCCGCAGTCTATTGCGCCAATACATTCCTCTCCGTCCATGATGAAGACCATAGATACGCCCATAGCGTCATCGCCATTCGGAACGACTATATCCCATTCCTGCGGCAGCGCTATCGTAAGCCCGAAAGGATACATATCCATTGCGGGATTGTACAATTTGCTGTCCAGATCATAATAATATGCAGGAAATGTGATGCGGTGCAGCTCCATATCGGATGGGATATCCACCGATTCGTTCGTCTCGACAGTCTCCGATACTTCTGTTGTGGGCTGATCATCCAGCGGATTTTGTGTGCGGTCGAGCCAGATGCTGCCGCCCCATATTCCGAGTCCCACAACAGCCGCCGCTGTGCCGATGCCTGCAACAGCCTTCCATGGATTTCTGCGCTTCGGAGTGAGCTTTATCTCCGTTGCCTGATGCTCCTCGATAACGTTATCGGAGGGGTATTTTTCCTCTGCCTTGCCGAACTGCTCCACGAGCTTCGCTTTCGCCTGAGTCTTGAATTCCTCGGAGAGCGCTATCTTGTTATATGCGGATTTAAATTCCTGCTTATTCATATCGCATCTCCTTCCAGATCGATCTTCAGCGTGCTGCGACCTCTTTCAAGACGCTTATAGACGGTGTTCTCGCTGATGCCCAGTGCCGACGCTATCTCAGCCGCCGACATGTCCTCGTAGTAGTACATATAGATAGTTGTCCTGAGCTTTTCGGGCAGGCGCATAACCATGTCCAGCAGCTCATATTCGCTATCGTTTGCGGGAGCGGAGAGCGTGTTCTCCAGCATCTCGTCGATAGGCTGATTCCTGCGCATCCTTGCAGACTTCAGCACGTTTATGGATTTGTTTTCGGCAGTGCGTATCAGCCAAGCCTTGATGTGATTTTCGTCGGTGAAGCTTTCCTGCTTCATCAGTGCCACGAAGGTATCCATTACGATATCCTGAGCCTCCTCGCAGTTCCTGAGCAGGTTCAGCGATACCCTGTATACCATATCTGAGTATTTGTCGAACAGCGTGCCTATGCTGTCCGCTGATACAGCGATCATTACCATACCACCTTTCCTGAGATTTCCTCTCTGTATATTAAAACAGCGTATGATATTATTTCCTGACATTTATAAATCGGAATTTGACGAGCGCAAGCTCGTC
The DNA here is from genome assembly GCA_045532595.1 of Oscillospiraceae bacterium. Classification (GTDB taxonomy): domain Bacteria; phylum Bacillota; class Clostridia; order Oscillospirales; family Ruminococcaceae; genus CAG-115. The sequence continues at coordinate 20,668 of JAZSGG010000018.1, forward strand.
AAATTCAGTGAGGAGTTAGGAGTGAGGAGTGAGGAATTATTGTGTTCGCTCCGCTTACGGATTTAAAAACGGCTACGCCGTAACGTTGCTCTAAACCGCTGTCTGAACGCACTTTACAATCAATCAGCACATTGAAATCAGCGGCGAAGCCGCACATACACACCTAACTCCTCACTCCTAACTCCTAACTGAATTTGAAACGCTCCGCGTTTCAAATTTCGATTTTCCTGTCAGCCAACAAAAATGCCTGAGAAAGCAAGACCGCTCTCTCAGGCTGTTTTTTATTCCGCAGTTTCTTCAGACTGCCGCTTTGCATCGGCACGCTCCATCAAGCGCAGCACGATAATCATTATCGCAAACATCAGTATTCCGCTTACAGTAAGCATCAGACCTGCCTTCATGCCTGCGGGGATGAAATCCAGTGTTATCTCATGCTCACCTGCGGGAACATTCACAGCAAGCAATGCGCCATCCATCGTGGAGATAAGCGGAGCTTCCTCGCCGTCTATGCGGACTGTCCAGCCCTCCTCCATGGGAATGGTGGTGAAAAGCACGCTGTCCTCTGCTGCATTTACCGAAAGCTTCAGGCTGTCACCGTCAGTTCGCTCGAGAGTCGTTTCGGAATTGTGCTTTGCCATAGCCTCGGAGAACTGCTCCATAGCCGCCATATCAGCATAATAGAACTGTGCTTCCTTGAAATACACTGCGCTGTCCAGCAGCTTCAGCTTAACACTGAAGGTCTCGCCTTCGCTGTAGGTGCCAAGGTATTCAATGCTGTAATTCTCGTAGAGATAGTAATTTCCACGGTACTGCTCATTGATGTACAGCTGAGTCTCACGCTCATAGATGGTGGGAAGATACATATATACAGGGCCATCCGACTGTGCTGTGATCTCCCAGCTTATCCAGGCTTCGTCCTCCTCGTCCTTTTTTCGGTTGCTCTGGTGGGCGTCCGTAGTGGTACCACGGCGGATGTTCTCACTGTCAAATTCTAGATCTGTTATTGGCAGGAATATATCACCCTGTCCATCACCTGCAAGCGACTTTGCAAGCTCATTCTGAAGAAGGAACGGCTGCTCGATGGGGAAGAATTTTGTTGCCTCGTCAGGCTTTTCATCGGGGGTGATAACATAGTCCGAGATATCAAGCTCAGCAACAGCACTGTCCGCAAGATATGCAATGCCGAGAGCATCCTCGTTGATATAAGCCGAGATTTCCTGCTCGCTCTCCACAGGAAGAGTTTCGGTGTACGGCAGCGTTTTCTTGTCCTTTGCAAGGATATACTTCACGCCGAAGATATCGTCCGTCAGAACGGTTGCGCCGTCATAACGGCTGTAATGTTCCCTTGCCGTGAATCCGAGCTGCTTCAGTAACGTTATCGCCTTTGCGTTAAGGGTACTGGAACTGTGGCTCATGCCATACATCTGCACTGCTATCGGGTCGTTTACGCAGCGGTGATAGGTCTTTTCCATGCGGTAGAAGCTGTCATCCAGCTCGTGTACCTGCTCCGTTACCTCACGGGTGTACGGGATATCCCAGCGATAGCTCTCACGGGTGGAGAACACTATATCCTTGTGCATCTGATACAGCGACATAGCGGTATTCAGCAGGCATTCAAGGCATATTAGCGTGCATACAGTGATCTTCATACCCCTGCTGTCCGCATATTTTCTGAAAACATAAGCTATAATGCAGATAATTCCCAGTACCGCAAACGGAACAGCAAATGTAAGCACCGTATCATAATATGCGCCGTCGTTGCCGAGATCTGCATACAGCAGCATCGCAAGCAGAATGCCGAACGCCGCCCCGAAGCTGCGGCCACGCACAGATTTTATCCTGTCGAACGTCTGCGCTCCGAAAAGCACCATCAGGAAGCTCAGCAGGAATGAATAACGATAAGGAAGCCAGTTAGGCATCTGTCCGCCGTGCCACATCATATCCGCAGGACGGATATACATACACAGCACCAGCACTGCGATAAGCACACCGCCCGAAATACGCTCACGGGCAGAAAACTTCCTTGTAAGGAAATATATCACCATAAACACCAGCGCAAGCGTACCTGCGTACAGGATGGGCATTCCCTCCATGCGCACAGTGTCGTATGTGGTGGGAAACAGCTTTATGAAAGTATCTGCGATATCGAAGTTCTCGTAGAGAGAGTAATCAGGCTCGCCGCTGAAATCGAACTTACCGTTGGAGAGCGATTTGTACACGGGAATTATCATCACGCAGCTCATGAGTATAGCGCTGACAGAGGCCGCACCGTACATCAGAACCGCACCGCAATACTCGCCGAAATACACATTCCTGCTCTTGCCCGATGCAAGATAATACAGGAAATACAGTGCCGAGAATATTCCCACCATATAGCCGATATAGAAATTCGCAATGAAGATATAAACCAGAGATATAACGTACAGAACAAAACGGCGCTTATCACAGATGCGTTCCACGCCCATCACAACAAGAGGCAGCGCTACTATGCCGTCAAGCCACATGGGATTCATGGTCTGCACCACAAAGAAGCCGCAAAGTGCATACATCACCGAAAACATCAGTGATGTGATATCGGAATAGCCACGGTGCTTCTTCAGCAGGAAGCACATGCTAAGTCCCGAAGCCGCAGCCTTCGCCAGCATCATGGTGAGAAGTCCCTCGGTTATCCAGTTTCTGCTCCATATCCACACCAGCAGATTGAACGGACTTGCAAGGTAATAGCCGATTATGCCCGCAAACTCGCCTGAAAGATTCCTGCTCCAGCTATAGAACAGGCTCTCCTCCCCTGCGAAAACATCGTACATATAATCGAAGTAGTAAACGTACTGCGCGTTAAGGTCAAGAGAAAGCACCGAGCGCTCACCAAACGGCCATATTTTAAATATGATATACGCCACAAAAAGGATAACGGCAGGCAGCAGAAAGGCAAGGATATACGCATAATTGCTGCGGATAAAGTACCATATACGCAGCAATAACTTGTGCAGCACTTCAGCAGCGCTCTGCTTTTTTACGACAGCCTCGTCGCTCATTTATCGCAGCCACCCTTTCCATCGCCGAGACCCACACGCTCCGCCACGATATAACGTGGCCGCTGCTTGATCTCCTCGTATATTTTTGACAGATAAAAGCCAATGATGCCTATACCTATAAGCACGCAAGCTCCCACAATAAGTATCAGCAGGATTACGGTGGAGAAACCCTCCAGCGCATTTCCGCAGAAGTAATTTATAAGCGTCTGAACGCCCAGCACCACGGCGAAGATACCGAATATCACACCGATAACGGTGATGATGTGGATAGGCAGATTTGTAAATGATGTGATGGAATTCACCGCAAATTTGAACAGCTTTCTGAAATTCCATTTTGTCTTTCCCGCCGCACGAGGCTTTACGTCGAATTCTATCTTCTCGGAACGGAAGCCCACCCAGCTTGAAAGCGCACGGAAAAAGGTCATGCGCTCGGGCATCTCGTTGAGAGCATCCACTGCTCTGCGGTCAAGCAGCTTGAAATCACTTGCGCCATCGAGATCTATGCCCGAAGAGGACTTCATCATCTTATAGAAGCTCTTTGCGAACATCTTATATATAAGACCCTCTCTGCCACGGGATGCTTTGACCGCCTCCACCACCTCTGCACCGCTTTCCCACATACGATACATCTTCGGGATAAGCTCAGGCGGGTGCTGAAGATCGCAGTCGATAAGCACGGCACAGTCTCCTCTTGCCGCACGAAGACCTGCAAATATAGCGCCCTCCTTGCCGAAATTGCGTGAAAAGCGGACGCCGCACACCCTCGGATCCACATTGGAAACGGAGGTTATCTCCGTCCAGGTGGCATCCTTAGAGCCGTCGTCCACAAAAATTATCTCAAATTCTATCCTGGCGTCATCGAGTATCCCCGATATCACCTTAGATGTGTTGCTGATGTTTTCCTGCTCATTATAAGCAGGTATGATGACTGAAAGCATCCGTTTATTCTCCTATGATCTTTACGATAACATCCTTTTCACGGCAGCCGTCAAAGTCACCGTACATTATATACTGTCTGGGGCCCAGCTCCAGCTTGCCGTCAGATATCGGAATGGTAACAGAAGCACCCAGAAGCAGCTGCTTCATGTGGGCAGCTCCCGCAGAAGCATAATCCACCTTGTATTCTGTATCCTCATGCGCAACCGCTTTAAGAAGCCTGCTCCAGTCCGAGTACAGATCCTCGTTATCATGCTCCAGAAACACCGCAGAAGTGGTGTGCTGAGAAATGACTACGCATATTCCATCGGTTATCATGCTGCGCCTTACGCACTCCTCAACCTCATAAGAAAGGTTGAAGAACTGCTGAGGCTCATCCGATGTTATAGTAAGCGTCTGCCTGTAATTCTTCATACTGTCCTCCTGTATGCCTTCATTTTTCTTTTACCGTCAGAATACCCGAATCCACATCCGCATGCAGCAGATTATTGCCGCCACGGAAGCTGTACATATAGCTGCCCTGCACGCTGCCGCTGATAAGGTCGCAGTCAAAGCTGCCCGTATCAGTCCTGTAGCTGAGTGCCACCGAGCTGCCCTTCGGAAAGATTATCTCCGCATTGCCACTGCGGGTGGTTATGCTACTGTCCGCAACCACGCTCTCGAAATCGAGCAGGATATCGCCCGAGCCGCTGGTAAGCTTCATAAGCGAACGGGTCTTTGTGGAGCGTATCTCACCGCTCTTCGTTATCACTGTCACAAGGTCGCTGTCTATGCGCCCGATATCCACATCGCCCGATGAGCTGTACACGGTTATGTTGCTGTAGATATGCTTCGGAAGATATAATCTGAAGCTGAAACGACTTTCATCGCCCAGCATAAAGGAAAGCTGGAATTCGTCGCTCTCCTTCACTACAAGGCGGTTATCGCCTTTAAGCACCGATATAGGCACGGTGCTGGTGTATTCGAACAATATCTCATCGCCGTCGTGGGGGAGTATCTCCACGTCGGTCTTTATCATGTTAAGCTCTATGACATCGCACAATGCAACGGTGTTTCTGCCCTCATACAGCTGTGCTGTACCCTTGCTGTCACGGAAAAGCCACAGACAGCCGCCGAATATCAGCGAGAGCAGAGCTGTCACAATGAGCCATATATTTATCGCTCTGCTCATGCGCACCAGCCTCTCATGCGGTCGCAGGAGCGCCGTATCTTAAGGAACAGCCTCCACACGAGCATCCCGAGCCTTACCGAGCAAAGTCCCACAAATGCCGAAAAGCTTGCCGCAAAAAGTCCGCCGAAAAGCATGATAACAGGCGAAAGCTCCGTCAGGATAAACTCCGTTTCAATGGCGAGCATCGCACCGCCCAGCACTGCAAACAGCAGGCCTGCGGGAATCAGCAGCACTGCCGCCGAGATTGCTGCCAGCATCACGGCAAAAGCTACAATAAAAACAAGCGTGTACGCAAGGTACAGAGCGCCCACCTTCAGCCTCGTCACCGTGACACCTCCTGACTGCATCGTAGCCGCCGAGGCTCTCACCACGGCGGCTGCGTATTACTTCACCTTTGTATTCTCAACGACTCTGCCGATGTTCTCACGATACTCATCCATAGCAATTGCGATAGCCGCAACATTGGACTTGTTTTCAGCAGAACTGCACTTCATCTCCTGTACCTCTGTCCTGAGCTGACCGAAGATGCTGTCCACCTGCTCTACGCACTGAGTCTGCTCCTCAATATTGTCATACAGCTTCTCGAAACGCTGAGTAAGCTGGCTGAAGCTGTCCTGCAGCTCTGTCATGGACAGCTCAGAGCGCTGAAGCTCTCTGGAGGAGCCGTCAAACTGCTCAGAGATAGTCTCCACCTGATTGAGCAGCTGGCTTACTACCTCAGATACTCTGTCAGAGAAGCGGTCAGAGTTCTCGGAAAGGTTCTTCATCTCGCTGGCAACAACAGCAAAGCCTGCACCCGCAGCGCCCGCATGAGCCGCCTCAACAGAAGCATTAAGAGAAAGCAGAGTGGTTCTGAAGGAGATATCGCTGAGCTGTACTGCGATATTCGCAACCTCGTTCATCTGCTCCTTCATATCGCTTACAGCCTGACTGGTCTGTTCGATTATCTCGCTTACATTCTTCAGCTGAGTCTGCATGGTCTCCATATTGGTGCCATTTTCATTAAGAGAAGCCTCGAACTTTCTTACCTGTCTGTTAAGCTCCACGATATGCTCGTTCGTGGTGCGGATCTTGTCCTGAACATCGCCGCAGCTGTCTGCTACGTCACCTGCTTCACGGATTATGTCAGCAGAACCCTGTTCAAGACCTCTTGTGCTCTGTGCAATGCGCTCAGAGGATGCGTTGAAGTCTCTCTCCAGCTTCTCACCCATCTCCTGAATGGAGTTCAGCAGCTTTTCGCTCTCAGCCGCCTGATCACGGGCGATATCAATAAATGCACGACCACGCTTGATAGCAAGGAAGAACAGAATAGCGGCCAGAGTGAAGATAACGAGACACAGAATGAACTGACCGAGGCTTCCTGCCTTTTCGGGATGTACGAGCAGCATTATAATAAGCAGAATGTCTGCTGCCACGATCTGAACCTTAGTGAACTTAGGCTCCATGTACATACCTGCCATACCAATGCAGGCAAGGAACATGGGGAAATCGTCGCTGTAGCTCTCACCGCTGAACAGAGAAATAACAAAGATAAGCAGCTCCAGTGCAATAGAAACAACGAACTCCTTGGTGAGATCCCTGGTCTTTCGCATCTTCATCACCCAAAGCACCGCAGCAAACGCCAACAAGCTTCCGCCGATGGCGATCATGCCGGGGATGTTCAGCTTGAATACGTTAATGAGCAGGAATGCGCCTGCCACCGAAAAGGTAACTATCAGCATGATTTTGTAGATCTGATGATGTGTGATAGGTGCCTTAGCCTTTTCCGCTTTCGCGGCGCGCTTTGCAGCCTTCTTCTCAGCTTTCAGTGCCTTTTTCTCAGCCTTAGCTTCGGTCTTTTCTGATGCCATGATGTTTTTCCTCCGTAGTCTTGATTTTTATTGTATCCTCGGCGATAACACACGTCGGGGAAAAATTACGGCTTTATTCTCTATCCAGCCTTACCACACACTCCACATGAGTCGTCCTCGGGAAGAGATCGAACGCTCTCAGCTTCACAGCCTTGTAGCCGTTCTCGCTGAGCCACTTGCAGTCCCTTGCAGCAGTTGCTGCGTTGCAGGAGATCATCACGATGCGTTCGGGAGACATCTCCACACATGCACTGAGAGTAGCCTCGTCGCAGCCCTTTCTGGGAGGATCAAGAACGATCACATCAGGCTTCAGCCCCTGCTCTGCAAGAGCCTTCGCAGCCTGTCCTGCGTCTGCACAGATGAATTCCGCATTGGCGTGACCGTTACGCACGGCGTTAGCCTTTGCGTTCTCCACCGCCTCGGGAACTATCTCCGCACCGATGACCTTTGCAGCCACTCCTGCCATGGAAAGGCCTATAGTGCCTGCACCGCAGTACAGATCTAGCAGCAGCTTTCCCTTAGGTTCGGCAAATTCCGCCGCCTGACGATAGAGATTTTCCGCCGCAGGAGTATTCACCTGATAGAACGAACGGGGGGATATCTCCACCTGATTGCCGCACATAGTGTCAGCAATTACAGCACTGCCGCCGAGAACTGTCTCCTCGTTTCCGAGGATGACGTTGGTCTTTTCCTTGTTTATGTTCAGCACTACGCCCTTTATCTGCGGGAATCTCTCCATCGCAGCCTTTGCGAGACGTGCAAACTCGGGCACCTTTCTCCTGGCCACAAGGCACAGGCAGACTTCTCCGCTGTAGTGGCCCCTGCGCAGGAAGATGTGGCGCAGAACGCCCTCGTGCTTTTCCTCGTTGTATACCGAGATGCGCAGAGACTTCACCTGTTCCATCACGAACTCGGTGATCTCAGCGAACTCCTTCGGCTGAAGCAGACACTCCTTCACGGGAATGACATTATGACTGCGCTCCGAAAAAAAGCCGCAGACAGCACAGCCGTCCTTATCACGGGACAGCGGCATCTGCAGCTTGTTGCGATATCCGTACTGAGCCTCGCTGCCGCAGACAGGGAGCATTTCAGGCGATAAACCTCCGATACGGGAAAAAGCATCCCGCACAAAGCTCTCCTTTGCCGCAAGCTCGGCATTATAATCAATATGACGGAAAGAACAGCCGCCGCATCTGCCGAACACGGGACAATCGTTCTCTATCCTGTCCGCAGAGGGAGTCAGCAGCTTCTCGACCTTGCCGTAAGCATAGCTTTTCAGCACCTTTACGATGCGGCAGGAGATAACATCCCCAACTGCCGTGAAAGGCACGAACACCGCCATGCCCTCATGCCTGCCGATTCCGCTGCCCTCATTAGTGAGCGCCGTGATCGTTAGAGTGATCACATCGTTCTTTACCATCAGAATTCACCTAAGCTTCTGCCCTTGAGGTATGCGTTGATGAAACCGTCGATATCTCCGTCCATTACGGCGTTGATATTACCGCTCTCAAAGCTGCTTCTGTGATCCTTTGCAAGGGTGTAGGGCATGAAAACATAGGAGCGGATCTGGCTGCCCCACTCGATCTTCAGCTGCTCGCCCTTGATATCGGAGATCTTGTCAAGATGCTCACGCTCCTTGATCTCCACCAGCTTTGCAGCCAGCATCTTCATACAGAACTCACGGTTCTGTACCTGGCTTCTCTGGGTCTGGCAGGAAACCACGATACCTGTGGGCTTATGGATAAGACGTACAGCAGAGGAGGTCTTGTTTACCTTCTGACCGCCCGCACCGCTGGCTCTGTACACTTCCATTTCGATATCATCGGGACGGATGTCAACTTCAACATCCTTTTCAAGCTCGGGCATTACCTCGACAGATGCGAAAGATGTCTGACGTCTGCCTGCAGCGTCAAACGGGGAAACTCTAACCAGTCTGTGAACGCCATGCTCGGACTTCAGGAAGCCGTATGCATTGAATCCCTGAATGTGGATGGAAGCACTCTTGATGCCTGCCTCATCGCCGTCAAGAATATCCAGTATCTCGGTCTTGAAGCCGTGACGATCTGCCCAGCGTGTGTACATTCTCAGCAGCATGGAAACCCAGTCCTGAGCCTCTGTGCCGCCTGCGCCTGCGTGGAAAGAAAGGATAGCATTGGAGCTGTCATACTCGCCTGTGAGCAGAGTAGCCAGCTTCTGAGCCTCAAGCTCTGCCTTTACCTGCTCGGCAAGCTCCTTCACCTCGTCCACCATGCTGTCGTCCTCGGATTCCTCAGCAAGCTCGATCATGGTAAGAACATCCTCGTGGTTTGTTTTTAACTTCTCATAGCCTGTGATGGTTGCCTTGTACTGACCGATCTGCTGCTGAACAGCCTGTGCGCTTTCAGGATCGTTCCAGAACTCAGGCTCTGTGGATTTCATCTCTAGCTCGTCCATCTTGATCTTTATTCCTTCAAGGTTGAGAGCGCCCTTCAGCTCCTCTATTTCGGGAGCGAGGTTCTCCATTTCAAGTCTTATTTCATCGTACTGTATCATATTATCTCCTAATGAAAAATTATTTTATCTGAGAATTATCCCATTATCCTTATTAGTATATCACAATTGCCGATATTTTGCAATACCTGCGGGGAATATTTTGATTTTGTGTTGACAAATACCGTATGCTATGCTACAATATAACTATCAAGCGAAAGGCAGGTGAATGATATGAGAAAGTATAACTTACCCAAGGGAGATATCTGTCATTCACATTCTGCGTTCTGATGCGGTCAGTTGTGCTGTGATAAATCCAAATGCTCCCTTTTGGGGGCATTTTTTGTTGACCGCATGAGGATAAGATGAACAGATTAACTTTTATTCAGATCAAAAAGAACAACAACGAGCATTATGAAACCGCCAAAAAGCTCTGGATTCCATTCAGCATTGAGCTTGACGAACACGAGGGCATCACTGAAACAGAAGAAGAGATGCTCCATGACCTTACAAGGCGCATCAGTATCCAAGGCAACCGACCTGCTATGCATTTTGAACTTGCCTATGCAGATAATGAGCCTGTCGGAATTGCGATGTTTGCAATTGATACAGGAACAGTATACGGCTTGCTTGAGAGCGGTTATGGCGTTATTACAGGTTTCTATATCAAGCCAGAATACCGCCGTATGGGATACGGAAAAGAATTTTTCACGCATATTGAATGTGTGCTGAAAAAAGATGGTGCGCCAAAGATATACCTAACCCCCGACGAAGTAACGGGAGAGCCGTTCTGGATATCTCTTGGCTTTAAAAACAGCGGTAAATTCGATCCCGATGACAAGAAATTCATCTATATCAAGGATTGCAGTCGTAATGAAAGGACGGTAATCGAATGAAGATGTTTTCACTGAAAGAACGATCTGAACTTTATACTCAGGCACTGTATTGCTGCAAGGCTCATTGGAATGCGGTATACGACAGCTTCCGAACAACCGCCGAAAGAAGTCTCACAGCTGAACTTCTACCGCAGACATGGCTTCTCATGGGTGGCAGTGATGACACCGATATTCTGGGCTTTTACCAGCTGGTATCCAATGACGGACTGACTCAGCATACGGAACTATACCCTTTTGTCGCCACACTGTTTGTACATCCACGATACCGAGGAGGTCATGGTATCGGAGAGATGCTGCTCACCCATGCGAAGTATGAAACCGCACGTTTAGGCTATGAGAAGCTTTATGTCTGCACCGATCACATCGGCTACTATGAAAAATACGGCTTTTACGAAATAGGGCTGGATACACCTGTGTGGGGAGGTGCCTGCAAGATCTACTGCTGCGATACTCCAACAGAGATAACGCTGCGACGCTTTGATCGACAGCACTCCAAGAATGACAACATACATCTTGAACTGGCCTCGGCACGCTGGAATATTTCTGAAAAGAATCCCTCACTGCTTCTCCATCGTTTAAAGCACTCTTCCTTTCCTGAATGTTACGATGGCAGATGGCATCAGATCATCGCCTTTCACGGTCACAATATCGTGGGTGCAGTGAACTTCATGCGAGACAACGAGAACGCAATGAGATGGTATCTTGGTGATCTGTTCGTTGTTTCAGAATATCGCCGCCGTGGGATAGCGAAAAGACTCATCCGTTACGGTATCAATGAGATACGTCGGACAATGAGCGGTAACGAATACATCCACTCGTATATATGCAGCGACAACGCCGCATCACAAGAGCTGCACAAGGCACTCGGCTTTGCAGATCTCGGCAAGCTTCTGCCGTTCGATGACTTTATCTTTGATAAAAATAATACCACATGGGAGCTGCGGCTGTGATGTTGACACAAACTACACTATCTGTTACAACCAAAAGGAGTGATAACCATGCTAAGACTCAGACCCTATAAAAAATATGACGCCCCTCACATCGTAAGCTGGATAAAGGACGAGATCTCCTTCAGGAAGTGGAGCGCCGACCGCTACGATAGCTACCCCATAACCGCAGAGGACATCATTGCAAAGTACGCCGAGACCGAGTATTCCGACAACTTCTTCCCTTTCACCGCCTTTGACGAGAGCGGCGCTGTCGGACATCTCATAATGCGCTTTACGGACGATGAGAAAAAGGTACTGCGCTTCGGCTTCATCATCGTGGATGATTCAAAACGTGGCAAAGGATATGGTCGTGAGATGTTGCGACTCGCACTGCGTTATGCATTCGATATACTGCATGTTGATAAGGTAACATTGGGTGTATTTGAGAACAATCCTGCGGCATACCGCTGCTATACCTCGGTGGGATTCGTTGATGTTACCCCTGAGGACGCGGAGTTCTATCACGTTCTCGGCGAGGACTGGAAGTGCCTTGAACTGGAGATCAAAACGCATGAATGATCTGAAATTTACTGCTGTAACAGCAGAAAACCGCGCAGCCTTTCACGAGCTTATGCAGATGTACGCAAAGGAGCTTGACGAAAATCAGCACCGCAATACCGATTCGGAGCAGCTCAGGCGATGGACAGACCGCATCATTGAAACGCAGTACGATATCGGCAGATGTCTCAGACTCTGCTGCAATGCTTCCGAAGCAGTTGGTTTTCTCTACGGCAAGATAGACCAGCCTGACGACAAAGGATACAAACGAATCGGTCATGGCTATGTTATGGAATTTTATGTACTTCCCGAGTATCGGCGCAAGGGTCACGGCAGAGAAATGCTGTCACACTTAGAGAGCTTTTTCTCCGAAAACGGCATAAAACAGGTATACCTCACAGCTGATCCTGTTACAGGCAAGCCGTTCTGGGAGGCAATGGACTACACAGCCACAGGCGAGAGCTCTCCCGATAACGGACAGGAGATATATGAAAAGACTTTAATTCCCATGCCTTTGTATGTCAACAAAGCCGATGCTAAACACGCTGCTTACATTGCAAGGCTGTATGAAGATAATATTTCCTCTCTTCACGGTGGCGTTATAAGCTGTGACGAATGGCACGATGCACTTTCAGAAAACGACAAGGACGAAGCACATTTTTTGATATACAAGCATTCTGTTCCTGTCGCATGGCTTAAAATAAATGGCTTATCTGAGGGCGGCAGTGCCTGGATATCAATGTTGGCTGTTGCTGTGAAATATCAAAGACAAGGTGTTGGACAATATGCGGTCAGCTATGCGGAGCAATACTGTAAATCCTACGGTAAAAACAGCCTTTTCATAAAAACAACCACGGACAATATACCTGCACAAAAATTATATCAAAAATGCGGATATATCGTCTGCGATAAGATCGTATACACAACTAGCGATGGCACTAATAGAAACGGTATTGTTTTTTCAAAAAAAATCGGATGATTTATACTCTTATTTCAAAACAAAACTCCCCGCTCATACGAACGGGGAGAATTTTTATGCAATTACTCGCACAAAGTCAGAATTACTTATACAGCTTCTGAGCCTTGTAAGATGTATGCAGGATCTCGTGAGCCTTGTGGCTGTTGGGCTCGCCGAAGTACTCCTTGTACAGAGCCTGAACATCGGGGTTCTCGTGAGAGAATCTCAGTGTGTTAGCAGCGTCGATATCATAGAGTACCTTAGCTCTCTCTGCACGCAGATCAATGTTGTTGCGAACATCAGCAGGCTGAATGATCTGACCGCCGCCGTTTACGCAGCCGCCGGGACAACCCATGATCTCGATGAAGTGGTAGTTAGCCTCGCCAGCCTGAACCTTCTTCAGCAGAGCCTTAGCATTTGCCAGACCGCTAGCGATAGCAACCTTAACTTCCATGCCAGCAACGTTGTATGTTGCTTCCTTGATGCCTTCTACGCCACGAACCTCTGTGAAGTCGATAGGAGAATTGTCCTTCTTGCCCTCAAGAGTCCAAACTGCGGTACGCAGAGCAGCTTCCATAACGCCGCCTGTTGCGCCGAAGATAACAGCAGCGCCTGTACCTGTGCCGAGGGGGCTGTCAGCCTTCTCATCGGGCAGCTGGTTAAACATGATACCAGCCTTCTTGATGAGGCGTGCAAGCTCTCTTGTTGTGATGGAGATATCAACATCAGCAACACCTGCAGCAGCCTGATCGTCTCTGCCCAGCTCGAACTTCTTAGCTGTACAAGGCATTACGGATACGCTTACGATGTTCTTGGGATCGATGCCCATCTTCTCTGCATAGTATGTCTTAACAACAGCACCGAACATCTGCTGAGGAGACTTGCAGGAGGACAGGTTGGGAATGAACTCAGGGAAGTAGTTCTCGCAGTATCTGATCCATCCGGGAGAGCAGGATGTGATCATGGGGAGAACGCCGCCGTTCTGTACACGGCCGATGAACTCTGTACCCTCTTCCATGATGGTGAGGTCAGCAGAGAAGTTGGTGTCAAATACCTTATCGAAGCCCAGACGACGGAGAGCAGCGATCATCTTGCCCTCTACGTTTGTGCCGATGGGGTAACCGAATGCTTCGCCGAGGGATGCACGAACTGCGGGAGCAGCCTGTACAACAACGTACTTGTTGGGATCTGCGATAGCGTCGAGAACCTTCTGAGTATCATCCTTCTCGGAGAGAGCGCCTACGGGACATACAGCGATACACTGACCGCAGGATACGCAGGCTGTCTCAGCAAGAGGCATATCGAATGCGCAGTTGATCTCAGTAGCGAAACCACGCTCGTTAGCGCCGATAACGCCGATGCCCTGAGTCTTCTCACAAGCAGCTACGCAGCGACGGCAGCTGATGCACTTGCTGTTGTCACGGTACATGTGAGCAGCGCTGTCATCACGATCAGCGGGAGTAACCGCACCGTCAAAACGAGTGGAGTCAACACCGTACTCCTCACACAGAGCCTGAAGCTCACAGTTGCCGCTTCTTACGCAGGAGAGGCAGGACTTGTTGTGGTTGGAGAGCAGCAGCTCGAGAGTTGTCTTTCTGCTTTCGATTACCTTGGGAGTAGCTGTGAAAATCTCCATGCCCTCGTTGATGGGGTATACGCAGGAAGCAACAAGGCTTCTAGCGCCCTTAACCTCAACAACGCAGATACGACAGGCGCCGATAGCGTTGATATCCTTGAGGTAGCAGAGGGTAGGAATTCTGATACCGGCAAGACGGCAAGCTTCCAGAATGGTGGAACCCTTAGGAGCCTGGCAGTCAATACCGTTGATCTTAATATTAACCATAATTAACTGTTCCTTCCTTTCATTAGCCCTTTACGATAGCCTTGAACTTACATGTATCGATACAAGCACCGCACTTCACGCACTTGTTGGGATCGATCTCAAATGCAGCCAGCTTCTTGCCGGGAGCTATGTAATCTGTTCTTGTAATAGCTTCTGCAGGACACTTCTTAGCACATACGCCACAGCCGAAGCAGCTATCCTTGATAATGCTGTACTGCAGCAGATCCTTACATACGCCTGCGGGACACTTCTTGTCCTGAACGTGAGCAATATACTCGTCCTTGAAGAACTTCAGTGTGGAAAGAACGGGGTTGGGAGCAGTCTGACCGAGACCGCAGAGTGCATTGTCCTTGATGTAGTAGCACAGCTTCTCCAGCTCGTCCAGATCTTCCATAGTAGCCTTACCGGATGTGATCTTCTCCAGCATCTCATACAGACGCTTTGTACCGATACGGCAGGGTGTACACTTACCGCAGGACTCGTCAACTGTGAACTCGAGGAAGAACTTAGCGATGTCTACCATACAGTTGTCCTCATCCATTACGATGAGACCGCCGGAGCCCATCATGGAGCCGATAGCGATGAGGTTATCGTAATCGATCGGAACATCGAGGTGCTCTGTGGGGATACATCCGCCGGAAGGACCACCAGTCTGAGCAGCCTTGAACTTCTTGCCGTTGGGGATACCGCCACCGATCTCGAATACAACTTCACGCAGGGTTGTACCCATGGGGATCTCAACCAGACCTGTGTTGTTGATCTTACCACCGAGAGCGAATACCTTTGTACCTCTGGACTTCTCAGTACCAAAGGAATTGAACCACTCAGAACCCTTCAGAATGATCTGAGGAATATTTGCATATGTCTCAACGTTGTTGAGTACTGTGGGCTTGCCATACAGACCCTTCTCAGCAGGGAAAGGAGGACGAGGACGAGGCTCACCTCTGTTACCCTCGATAGAGGTCATCAGAGCGGTCTCCTCACCACATACGAACGCACCTGCACCCAGACGGATATCGAGGTCGAAATCAAAGCCGCTGTCGAAGATGTTCTTGCCCAGCAGACCCATCTCTCTTGCCTGATCGATAGCGATCTGCAGTCCGTGTACAGCGATGGGATACTCAGCACGAACGTAAACGTAACCCTGAGTAGCACCGATAGCGTAACCTGCGATAGCCATAGCCTCGATTACAACGTGGGGGTCGCCCTCGAGAACAGAACGGTCCATGAATGCACCGGGGTCGCCCTCGTCTGCGTTACAGCAAACGTACTTCTGATCTGCGTCCTTAACGAGATCCTTTGCGAGCTGCCACTTGCGGCCTGTGGGGAATCCGCCGCCGCCACGTCCACGCAGACCGGAATCAAGAATGGTCTTGATAACGTCATCGGGAGTCATTTCCTTGAGGAGCTTATACAGTGCCTGATAGCCGTCAACAGCGATGTATTCCTCAATGTTCTCGGGGTTGGTAACGCCGCAGTTTCTCAGCGCTCCACGCATCTCCTTCTTATACAAGTTAGTCTCATTGGGGGACTTGATCTCATTTTCAGCCTTTGTCTCATCATATACGAGACGGGTAACTACACGACCCTTGAGGAGGTGTTCCTCAACGATCTCGGGAATATCGTCGATATTGACCATCGAATAGAATGTTCCCTCGGGATATACGATCATGATGGGGCCGAGTGCGCAAAGACCGAAGCAGCCTGTTCTAACGACCTTTACTTCCTCAGCCAGACCGTTCTTCTTGATCTCTTCTTCGAGCTTGTCTGCGATCTTCATGCTGCCCGAAGAGGTACAGCCTGTACCACCGCAGATTAAAACTTGTGAACGATACATATTAGAATTTTCCTTTCGATATTACTTTAATTCAGTGCTGATTGTGTACTTTGTTACAACATCGCCGCCGATGAGGTGCTGCTCAACAACTTCAGCAGCCTTCTCAGCTGTCATCTTGATGTATGTTACCTTCTCCTTGCCGGGCTCGTGTACTTCAACGATAGGCTCGAACTGGCAAAGACCGATGCAACCTGTCTGAGTAACCATAACATTGTTCAGACCCTTCTCCTGAACAGCGTCAGAAAAAGCAGTGAGAACAGGTCTTGCGCCTGCAGCGATACCGCAGGTCGCCATACCTACTACAACTCTTACAGTAGCATCATCAGCTCTGAGGTTTACCTGGCCCTGCATCTTGTTACGGATAGCCATTAATTCTTCAAGAGTCTTCATAAAACAATTATTCCTTTCATGGATGATTTAAAAAATCTTGCCGTCATTCACTTCAGCGGAATTTTCCGTGAGGTAAGACTTGATGTAATCAGAGACCTCAGGAACATTGAACGGCACGCCGCCAAGTATCTCCCTGAATTCCCTTGTATCAAGAGTGAAGCTCTTTCCGTCCACCGAGTAGCGATAGAGGAAATCAATACCGCAGTTCAGCGTCACCAGCGTATGTACAGTGAAAGTCATATCGCCGAGAGGCATCCTGTCGATATGTGAAAGACCGAACACAGCCTTCACCTTTGTGCCGACGCCCACTTCCGATGTGATCGTGAAGCTTCCGCCGGTGTTTTCCGCAGCCGTCTTGAAAAACGGCACTCCGAGACCGATCTTTCTGGTCTTGCGGGTGGTGTAGAACGGATCTGTGACCGCCTTCACCTGTTCTTCATTCATGCCGCAGCCGTTATCATTGATGCAGACGGTAAGCGTGTCCGCCTTGCTGTCGATATCAACCGTTATTTCGGTGAGGGCTGCGCCTGCGCTGATGGAATTCTGCGCAACATCAAGTATGTTCAGTGATATTTCCGGCAGCATGATCAGTCAGCGTACTTCGCCAGTATATCATCGATATCATCAACAGTCAGCTTACCGTAAACATCGTCATTAACGGTGAGAACGGGAGCCAGACCGCAGGCGCCGATGCAGCGGCAAGCCTCAAGAGAGAACTTACCATCGGGTGTGCAGCCACCGCCTTCGATACCGAGCTTTTCCATAAGCTTGTTGTACAGATCGCCGGAACCCTTAACGTAGCAAGCAGTACCAAGACAGACAGAGATCTTGTACTTGCCCTTAGGATTGAGGGAGAACTGTGCATAGAATGTTACAACGCCATAGATCTTCTCCATGGGGATGCCTGTTGCTTCGGAGATCATGGACTGAACTTCGATGGGAAGATAGCCATAGATATCCTGTGCCTTCTGCAGGATGGGCATGAGAGCGCCTTCCTGACCTTTGTGCTCTTCGATCATAGCGAGCAGAGCTTCCTTCTGCTCCGCTGTGCCATTGAAGGGCACGGATGATGTTTTTGTGGAACCCATTATAGAACCTCCTTGTATTAAACCGCCGAGTCTACCTTACAGTAAGCGGTATATACATTAAGTATAACACAAACGCTATAAAAAAGCTACCCATGATATCACACAAATTATTGTTTATTTTTTGTCAAATTTCAACAAAATCACCATACCGTTTCTGTACAAACCTCACTTCACGCCATACGAGTTTTTTGTTTGTGCATTTTACACAAAAAGTTTCGGTATTTTTGAACTTTACTTATTCTTCTTGTTATGTTATAATTTCAATTGTATATATGGCAAACTCTACATACCGAAAGGATGATTTTATGACGATCAAGGAAATCAGCGAAATTCTCCATGCAGACGTACTGTGCTGCGAAGAGAACATCTCCCACGAGGTACACACCGCCTGTGGCTCCGATATGATGAGCGACGTGCTGGCATTCGTGAAGAACCAGTCCGTTCTTCTGACAGGTCTGTGCAACCCTCAGGTGGTAAGAACAGCCGAAATGATGGATATAATCTGCATCGTTTTCGTAAGAGGCAAGCAGCCCGACGAAAACATGCTGGAGCTTGCAAAGGAAAGAGGTATTCCCCTGCTCTCCACAAAGCACCGCATGTTCAATGCCTGCGGAATGCTCTATGATCATGGACTTCGTGGAGGTGATATCAATTGAGCGACTCCATCGTACTTACATATAATGTATCGGATGACGATTTCACCAGGGCAGGCGAAGCTTCCAGCAGCGTAAAGAGCAAGCTGAAGATGATGAACGTTCCCCCCGATGTCATCAGAAAAGTAGCGATCTCCATGTATGAGGGCGAGATCAACATGGTAATCCATGCAAACGGCGGTGTCATCACCGTTGAGATCAGCACCGACTGCATCACGATGATACTCGCCGACAAAGGCCCCGGTATCAAGAATATCGAACAGGCTATGCAGGCGGGCTTCTCCACTGCACCAGACAATATCCGTACCCTCGGCTTCGGCGCAGGTATGGGTCTGCCCAACATGAAGAAATACAGCGACGAGATGGATATCCAGACCGAGATCGGCGTGGGTACCACCGTCACCATGAAAGTATACATCAAGTAACCGTAACGGAGGTGGATCACAATGGAAGAATTCTACCATTCTGTCCATCTTGACAGCGATCTGTGCAAGGGCTGCATAAACTGCATCAAGCGCTGCCCTACACAGGCTATCCGAGTACATAACGGCAAGGCAGTCATAAAGAAAGAATTCTGCATCGACTGCGGCGAATGTATCAGGATATGTCCCCATCACGCCAAAAAAGCTACCTACGACAGCCTGGATGTGCTGAAGAACTACGAATACACCGTGGCTCTTCCTGCGCCGTCGCTCTACGGACAGTTCAACAACGTGGACGACGCAAACATCATCCTGCGTGCGCTGATAGGTATGGGCTTTGACGACGTGTATGAGGTAAGTGCCGCTGCCGAGATGGTCTCCGAAATGTCAAGAAGATATGTGGAAGAACACCCTGAAGATAAGCCGTTCATCAGCACCGCCTGTCCCACGGTGGTAAGACTCATCAGAGTGCGCTTCCCGAACCTCATATCCCATCTGCTGCCGATAAATGCACCTGTGGATATCGCAGCATCCATCGCACGTGAAAGAGCAATGAAGAAAACAGGTCTGCCCTCTGACAAGATAGGCATAATCTTCATCTCCCCCTGCCCTGCAAAGGTAACGGCATGCAAGGATGTCATCGGCAACGACCGCTCCGAGGTAGATGCGGTAGTCGCTATCAAGGATGTATATCCGAAGCTGCTGCCCCACATGAGCTACGATGACTTCGAGGTAGACTACGTCCGCTCAGGCAGGATAGGCGTAGGCTGGGGCAACAACGGCGGTGAGGCAGGCGGTCTGCTGACGGACAGCTACCTTGCAGCGGACGGCATCGAAAACGTGATCCGTGTGCTGGAGGATCTTGAGGATCAGAAGTTTACCGATCTTGATTTCATAGAACTCGGCGCCTGCAGCGGCGGCTGCGTGGGCGGAGTTCTCACTGTAGAAAATCCCTATGTGGCTCAGGCTAAGCTGAAGAAGCTGTGCAAATATCTCCCCGTGGCAAGAAACCACATGAACGGAAGATATCTCGACAACGCATTCTTCCAGAAGCCTATCGAATACAAGCCCGTGTTCAAGCTCGGCAACACCTTTGCCGAAAGCTTTAATAAAATGCAGCAGGTAGAGGCTCTGTGCAACGAGCTTCCCGGCCTTGACTGCGGCTCCTGCGGCGCACCCACCTGCAAGACCCTCGCTGAGGATATCGTAAGAGGCGATGCTGCAGTTACAGACTGCATCTTCGTGCTGAAGGAATACTTCAATTACGGCAAATATCAGAGAACTCCCACAGAGAATAAAAACAACGGAAACGATGATTCCGGAAAGGAACAGACATGACTATAAGTGAACTGAAAGCAAAAAACCTGTTCAAGCTGATAAACGACGGCGGCAATGATGATGTTTCTATCACAAAGCCCTTTGCCTGCGACCTGCTGAGCTTTGCGATGAGCAGAGCAAGCAGCGGCTGCGCATGGTTCACCGTAATGGGCAATGTGAACACCATAGCAGTATCGGTGCTGGCAGATTGCGCCTGCATAATACTGTGCGAGGGCGCAGATCTTGACGAGGCAGCCCTTGAAAAAGCAAAGCAGCAGGGAGTTACTGTATTCGCTACAGAGCATCCCATCATAGACGCTGCTGTCACACTCCTTGAATCGGTAAAATGAAGCTGAGTTACGATCTCCACATCCACTCCTGTCTGTCGCCCTGCGGCGATAACGACATGCTCCCCTCGAATATCGTGGGAATGGCGATGTTGAAGCAGCTAGATGTGATAGCTGTCACAGACCACTGCTCCTGCCTCAACTGTCCTGCCGTGGAAAAGCTTGCAAAGGCTTACGGCATAACGGCGCTGTTCGGAATGGAGCTTACCACCGAGGAAGAAGTCCACGTTCTCTGCCTGTTTGACGAATTGGAAAAAGCTATGGACTTCGGCAGCTATGTGCGTACACAGTATCTCGACATCGCAAACGTGCCCGAGATATTTGGCGAGCAGCTCATCGTTGACGAGGACGACAACATCATCGGCAAGGAAAACACCCTGCTGATAAATGCCACGCAGATAGGCTTCGAGTTCGTTTACGGACTGACGGAGAAATACGGCGGCGTGATGATACCTGCCCATGTGGAGAAAAAGGCGAACAGCCTGCTGGCAAACCTCGGTGCAGTGCCTGAGGAGAGCCGATTCACCTGCTTTGAGATGAAGCACATCGGCTATCAAGAGCAGATCTGTGAGGAGCATCCTTATTTCAGGAACTGCAGGATGATAACCAACTCCGATGCGCATTATCTCGAGCATATCAACGAGCCTGTGAACTTCCTTGAAGCGGATGAGAACACAGCCGCTGCGGTGCTGAGAGCATTAAAAGGCTGATACACAAAATAACAAGCGGCTCACCTTTTTACGGGTGAGCCGCTTTTATATGCCTGTAATTACTCGTTGTAACCGAATGCAAGCACGCCGAAGTATGCCTTGCCCTCAACTACTATCTCCACCTCATGCTCGCCGCACTCGGTGCCGTCGAAGATGTACTCGGTAACAGGATTCTGCCAGCCGTCGGAAAGGTTGGATACAACGGATCTTGTATACTCGCCGTCGATATATATCTTAGCCTCGCCGTACATCTTGCTGTTGTTAGCCTTGAATACCATTGCAAGCTTTCTGCAGTTGATGGTGAACTTCATGGACGCACCATCCTCGCCTCTGTACTGCCAGCTGTTGGGGAAGCTGCCGTGAGCGTTAGCCTCAGCAAAGCCTGTCATCTCGGGCTTCAGCGTGGTGCTGTCAAGGAACTTCATATCCGCATAATCGCCGCTGAATACAGGCTCGGGCAGAGTATTGTCCACATCGCCCTTGTTTGCTTCGATATTGGGGATCACCTGCTCATAATAATGGATGACCATATCACGAATCATCTTGCCGCCCTCAACGTGGGGATGAGAGCCGTCGCCGGAATAATCACGCCATGTCATTCTACCTTCCTGCATCTCGACCCAGATAGAATCGGGCAGGCTTATCATGGGCAGATCGTAGTTCTCTCCGATCTTTGTCATGTGAGGCTGGCAGGTGTGGCCGTTCTCAACAATAGTGAACAGCAGTACGACTGCGATATCTCTCTCATCCATCAGCAGTGTGCGGACAAGGGACTCATAAGCGTTCTTGTAGATAGTCTCGCCGCCGTCGTTTACAGCGAACTCAACGAATACGATATCGGGATCGTGGTCTGTAACATCACGGGTAAGGCGTACATTTCCCAGCACGGAAGGAGTACCGCTGATACCTGCGTTCACATAGTTGAACGTTGCATCGGGGAACTGCTCCTGCAGATATGTGGTGGACATCTTCGCCCACTTCTGATCCTCCTGAAGTGTCAGACCGTCGTGGTAACCCTCAGTGATGGAGCCGCCGATATATGCGCAGGTTATCTCCTCACCCTTTGCGGCTCTGTCAAGAACATTTGCCATTCTTGTCATGTTGCCTGTGGTGATGAGGGAGCGTTCGATCATCAGATCGTAGATTTCTTCCTCGGTAAGTGTAGAGTAATCTATCACCTCGTCAGCCTCCTCTGTGGGTGCTGCGGTAGTCGCAGCAGTTGTGGTGGCATCTGTTGCATCCGCAGTGCCTTCAGCTGCGGGCGCAGATGTGGATGTATCAGTGCCTGCGTCTGAGCCTGTTTCCTCTGTCTTTGTGCAGCCTGCGGCTGTTACGAGCATACAAGCGGCAAGCAGAGCCGCAAACGATCTCTTCATAGCGTTTCTCCTTTAAGTAAATTTAATTAACCATAAATGATATTTTGCCTAAACCAATTATAGCACAGGATTTCGCCAAATTCAAGTAGATATTTTGAACTATATTGGCTCCTTGAACCTTATTCGGCTCTTATCTCCCGTACAGTGTAGCCGCTGTCCTCCAGCAGAGTGATGATATCATCCTCAATATAGAAATGAGCAGCGCCCACCATCATGAACAGCTTATCCCCTCTTTCGAGGCAGCGTGCCGCATACTTTGCCATGCGCTGCTGACGCTCGATATACATCATGTCGTTGAACGCTTCGTAATCCTCGTCAAGCTCATCCATATCCTCGTTGAGGCTTTCAAGTCCCTCTGTATCAAAATGCAGCCAGTCCTCGTACATCTTGCGGGTAGCCGCAACCTGCTCGGCATAGTTTTCCTCACCTATGCCGCTAAGCACTGTCTCCACCTGAACGCTCATGGGTATCTCAGCCATCATGCCGTATTGCTCCGCAAGGCTCTCAATCTGCACTATCTTCTTTTTCTGCTCCCACGCCATATCAAGGAATAACGCTTCCGTGCCGTACTCCGAAGAAAGTCCGCAATCCTCTGCAATCAGCATAGTCAGCGCAGAACCCCAGTAATACGGAATAAAGATCTCCATGGAACTGTGATATACTCCCTTTTCAGTCAGGAAGCTCACCACCTCATCATAGTCATCGCCGAAGCATTCCTTTGCAGTAGCGCCGTAAGGCATCAGAAGTTGGGTGGACGCCGAAAGCAGCTCGTCCTCAGAGCAATGCTCAGTATCAATCTCGACTGCCACAACATCACAGCTCTCAAATGCAGCTATGACATACTCGGGATAGGTTATACCCTTCTCACCGACGTGCATGGTACCCAGCAGATATATCTGCGCACCGTTTTCCTCATTCTCAGCGACCCAGAATGGCGGCTGCGCTATTACCTCAGACGGTGCTTTAGCAGCGCATCCCGTAAACAGCAGCAGCGTCGCAGCGATCAACGCCGCACTTCGCTTTATCATTCCGCTACCCTCTTGTACAGCTCCTCGCAGGCTTCACTCTCGGAGGAGAATTCCGCAGTATCAAGCTTCTCGCCGTCCTCGCAGTAATATACCAGCCACTTGCCGCCGCTTTCACGCAGGCAGACACGCTGCTCTTCATCACCATCGCAAATGCTGTACATATAATGAGGAACCTCCTCATTGAACAGCCTTACCTTCAGTTCAGTTACGTCCATAGCATCCTCCGTATTGAAATTCTATGAATATATAATACGACAAAAACATATAATTGTCAACAATTATATGATACGTCCGCTGATCTCGAATGTGGGACCCTTCTGCCACAGGAATGTGGAAAGGATGATCTCAAAGCCCTCACCCGGACCGCACATGAAATCAGCGGGTCTGCCCTTAGGGAGACCGTAGCCCGAAAGCAGATTGGTGATAACGCCGCCGTGGGTGATGACCGCCGCACGGGTCACATCCTTCGCCATCATATCGCTGAAGATTATATCCAGACCACTGATGCAGCGCAGGGAGAAATCGCCGTAATTCTCACCGTTAGGGGGACACGCCTCTACGCCGCCCTTTATCCACTGCACATATTCGGGCAGATCTGCGATATCGCTCTGCTTTTTGCCCTCAAAATCGCCGAAATCCATCTCAGCTATCTCGTCCACGATCATCAGCTGACGATCGGGATAGATGATCTCCGCCGTTTCAAGGCAGCGCTTCAGCGGTGAGCTGTACACCTTCGCAACGTTCGGATACACCTCCATGTCAGTAAGGGAGCGGATGGTCGCCGCACCATCGGGACAGAGCGCAAGATCCGTCTGACCGATGTACTTTCCATCCAGATTTCCCTGTGTGATACCGTGGCGGATAAGATACAGATAGTAGTTTTTCATGATTTTTACCTCCGTTTTTTGCTTCTCCGAGAGAGAATTTTGCCGATAACCGTGCGATTTCGGCGTATTTCATCGAGAAATTATGAATTATATCCTAGAGTGCTGTCATTTTTTTGTATAATATGACACTTTACAAATCGACATATTAAAGTTATAATATACAATATGGAATTATGTTGGATTATTGCCCGTTTCTGCGCCTTTTTCGGGATGTTTTACGGGAAATATCCGAGCTTACAGATAACAAATTGGGGTCTGCGATGGTTCGCAGGATGACAAAAACTTAGGAGAAAATATATGAACAAGGATTTCCCCCGCATAATGACTCTGCTGCGTAAGGAACGCAAGCTGAGCCAGAAGCAGGTCGCTGCAGATCTGGATGTTACCCAGGCGCTTCTGTCACACTATGAAAACGGCAAACGCGAATGCGGACTGGATTTTCTGGTGCGTGCCGCTGATTACTACAATGTTTCTGTGGATTATCTGCTCGGCCGCTCACCGATGATTACAGGCACCACTGTTTCGGAGCAGGAGCTTCCCGAAAGCAGCACCACCGAAAAGTACGAGGGCGCTCCCTCGGGTGCTTCTACCTTCTTCCAGAAGAAGCTGCTGACTAACTCGCTGGAGATCATTTTCGATCTGCTCATCAAGGCGAAGAATTCGGAGCTTTCCAAGGCGGTGTGCAATTTCCTGTACATGGCGGTGTACCGCAGCTTCAGAATGGTATACAGCTCGGGAAAGAATAACGACGAGAACACCTTCAGCATTCCTGCTGAAAAGGTTGCCGGTCTCTCAAGCGCTGCGATGTCCGTTGAGGATGTCAAGGCTATGAGCGCTGCTCAGAACGGCTCCGAGGACGAACGCATCACCACTACGAGACTCGAGCAGGAATATTCAAAGCAGGCGGCTGCGCTGCTCTCCGTTGTAAAGGCTTCCGAAAAGAGCCTTTCGAAGTTCAACTAAATATCAGTATGTATCAAGGCGATCCGGATGGGTCGCCTTTTATTTTTGCTCTGTAGCTTCGCCCTTGCCGCTCTTCTTGTTCAGAAACAGCTTGATAGCATCCATAGCCGCACGGAAGTTCAGCGCAACGATAACTACGAACAGCACGCAGTTGATGACATTCTGCCACAGTCCGTATTCCATGAACATAACAGAAACAGCCATTCCCGCAACAAGTGCAAGATTGATGAAAGTCTTGCGGTAGTTTATCTTCATGTAAAGGTACTTTCTTGTATCAATGACTCTGTACACAAATACGATTATATAGCTTGCAAGCGTTGCAATAGCAGCGCCGATAACGCCAATGGTCTTGAGCAGTATAAGATTAAGAATGATATTTGTTACCGCTCCGATAAGAGAGGACGCAAAGCTGTGGGTGGTCTTGTTGCTGGCTTCATAGATACTTCCCATGAAGTTTGAAGAACACTGGAACAGCACCGCACCCAGCAGACAGGGAACGTAGAAATACGCAAACTCGAAGCCCTCACTGCCGAAGAACGGCATGATTATCGGACGCAGCACCAGCATGATTCCCGCAACGGCAATGAACATGACCGTCTGCATCATGCTGAAAACGTTGGAATAGAAGTTTGAAATGGTGCGGGAATTTCTCTCAGTTATCGCAGACATGTGCCATGCCTGCAGGAAGATTCCTACAACGATGGATGCAAGGTTCGGAAACTTGTATGCAAAGGAATACACACCGTTTGCATCGCTGCCGTAGATGGCTGTTACCATGAATGTATCGGATACGTTGATTATCCACCACATGATGGTAGTAGGCATAAGCGGGATGCTGTATCTCAGCATTGCGGAGCGCAGCATCTTGTCATTTCCGAGGGGACGGTAATCACGATGCAGCTTTGCGGTAATAGCGAGGAATATGATCGAGATAAGGTCTGCAAGGGATACCGACAGCACATATCCGAGAACGCCCATCTTGAACACGCCGAGGAACAGCAGATTCAGCAGGACATTTGAGAGCGTCGTCAGCATACCATCAACCGCATACAGCTTCACCCTACCCTGAGAGCGCACATATATGCTGCAAACGCCCTTGATGCTGCCCGTGCAGACATACATGAACATCAGCCACTGATAGCCCTTCAGCATTTCTATGAAGCCGATGAGCGGCACAAAAGCTGAGAACATCACAAGTCCCACCACGGCTATATTTATACCGATGGAGAAAACGTGCTTGTTGTTATTTCCCTTGTCCAGACCATAGCGAAGCACGCCCTCACTGATGGAGAGCGTAACCACGGATATTAACAATGCAGAGGCGTTGATGATGTTGTTCACATCACCGAATCCGCCTGTACCCAGCATACTTGTATAGAACTTCAGCATGAAGTACACAAGCAGCTTGGAGCCGAACTGACCTATCGCAAGAACGATGGTGTTGTTCGCCAGTCTCTGGTATTTGTTCATAGGGTCTGTTATCTTCTTCTTTGTTTATTTTTATTTATCACGAAGCTCGGAAAAGAACTTCGTCAGTATATCGCCGCAGCGGTCTGCCATTACTCTGCTGCGCACGAAGGGTATGTGCGTGAACTTTTCATCAAAAAGGCACGCTACAGAGACGCAGGCGCCGTTCTTGTCATCAAAGGCGCCATACACCACTCTTTTCAGTCTTGAATTCATTATTGCTCCCGCACACATAGGGCAAGGCTCCAGTGTAACGTACAGCGTGCAGCCTGTCAGCCGCCAGCTGCCCAGCTTCTTTGCCGCCTGCTCGATGGCAAGCACCTCAGCGTGCGCCGTGGGAGACATCAGCTGCTCACGCAGATTGTAGCCCTCGCCGATGATCTCTCCATCGGGAGATACGACTATCGCTCCTACAGGTATCTCACCCAGAGCATACGCCTTTTCGGCAAGCTCGAGAGCCTTCAGCATATATTCCTCGTCGATCGTCATGGCTTGATACGGATGACGGACTGAGCTATAACAGTAAGAGCCAGCCAGCCGAGATTATAAACTGCAATGTAGAATGCATTCAGCATGTCGAAGTAGTTGAAGCCCTCGGTGCTGAAATACGGGGATACTGTAGAATTGGGATCGAATGTTCCTGCGATGCTGTAGTTTCCGAAGAAAGCGAAGATGAACACCAGCAGGATGCCCAGTGCAACGCCTGCAATCTGCATAGCACAGCCGAGCTTCACCTTCTTATAGATATCCTTGGAGCCGTTGATGGCAGCAGCAAATGAGGAGAAGGTGCCGTCACAGGATACCGCCGCACTGCCCTTGGAAACGTACTTTGTGCGCTCCTCGAACTCATCGTGAGCTTCATACGGAATAATGCGAACGCTCTCGCTGCCGATATCGAACAGCTCGCCGATAACGCCTTCGGTTATCATTCCGTCAACAGTCTTTATAATAAGGCTGACGCCGTTCCTTGCAAGCTTCTCAACATGTCTCTTTACCTGAGAATTTGCTGTCAGCTGCACAAAGAACAGCATGCACACCTCGCCGCCTACAGCGAGATATACGACCTCATCGTTGTTCTTGTTTACCGCAGCTTCCTTCTTTGCCTCGGGAACTGCAACGCCGTGAGACTTCATGTGGTCACGGTTGCCCAGCAGCACACGTCTGCTGCCTATCCAGCCCATAACGCCGAGATTGCTCTCGTATACGCAATTGCTCACCTGCTTCAGCAGAGCAGACTTGTAATTCAGCATATTGAAGAACGCATCTGCAAGCACGCTGTCTGCACTTACCGCAAGGCTAGCGGCATATATGATAGCGTCGTCTATCTGAATATGCTGTGTACCCTTGGAGCCGTTCTTGTTGTAATCCCAGATGTTGTTTACCTTTACGGAGTTCACAGGGAACAACGACTTTGCCTCAACAAGGATGGCGGATGTCTCGTTTACATCCTCCACTGCGCTGTAGCCCAGAACAGATGCACTCTTTGCTGTGAGCGTTTTAGAAGCTATCAGCATGGGCAGCATAACGATCAACGAACCGCTGAAGGTCGCTCCCACCGCAAACACTGCCGAAGCCGTTGTAGCGCCCAGAGCCACATTCTCCCACACATAGTTGCTGACAGACATGAAATATGTCATCAGACCACCGCCGATACCTGCAACCAGCACCACAGGAGTGAGCCAGCGTGCAACTCGGTCGGAAACGTCCTCGCAGTAAGTGGAGATGATGAAATCGCAAAGCAGCTCGGTCTTTCTCATGGATGCAACCATGGGAATGCCGATGCCTGTGCCTCTTGCCAGCTTATCTGCGCCGTCGTCGCTGAGGCATTCAACGAAGTACTTGCCTCTGTCACCCGAAATGAATGCGAAATTATTCTGCGCAGCCTTGACAGTGCAGAGCTTCGCAACAGTATTGAAGCACAATGTGCCGAGAGACACTATAAGATAAAGATGCGCATTATCGGTCACCAGCATGGAAGGCTCGGTAAGATAGATTATGATAGCGATAATTGCACCGCAGTGAGCAAATGCACAGAGAGTATCGCCGTCGGGCTTCAGCTTCACAAGTCTTGAAAGGCCATTTGTGATAACACTGGAGCAAGCGCCAAAGCTGAGTATTCCCAGTGTCAGATTCGTAACGAGGAACTTTTCAACATTGAACTTATTACAAAGAGCGGAAAGGATCGGAATACCCTCGGCATTCAATCTGAACACCACTCCTGCGATCAGCGCCGCCATAAGCAGCACCACCAACAGCATCAGTCTGCCGATAAGTCCCTTGGAAGCGCGTCTGAGACGATCTACAATAACGTTCTCGTCGTCGAGGTCGATAACCTCCTCTTCCTCATCATCGTACAGCTCCTCATCCTCGCCTGCGGATTCGACCTCATCGTCGATATCCTCCAGCATGAAGTTTGCAATCCTTCTCTTCTTGCGGGCAGCCAGCTCATCCGCTTCACGGATAGCCTGCACAGGATCTCTTCCTGCGATAACACCTGTATCTATCAGCTGCTTCTCATAATCAATATTAAGTGCATGAGGCGGCAGCTGAGCGGGATCGGTTATATTGGTAAGCGTTACAGTGCGCTCCGCTTCAATGCTCTTTTCACGCTGCTCCTTCAGCTTCTTGTTGAGGGACGCCACCAGTGCGTCATTGCTGCGGCGTTCCTTTACGGAAGAGTATTCCTTCACATCATCCTCTTCCCCACGAACAGTAGCCACAGGCTGCTGAAGTACGCCTTCAACGCCCTTATTCTTCTTGCGTGACACCGCAGGAGCATATTCCTTCACACGCTCCTCACCGCCCGAAAGGCGCTTGAGATCGTTTCCTGCCACTGCCAGAGTATCACCTATGACAGTCTCAGCGCTCTTGATCTCCTCCGCAGCCTTTGCACGGGACTCCATAGGATTTATAGAATCCAGCAGCTCATCGGGGCTTTCAGCCGCCATATCAGCTTCGAGCAGTGCTCGGTTGATCTCATCAATGCGCTGCTGCTTGCGGATCTGCTGGGTATTTGTTGTAACAAGGTCTCCCCTTGTGTGGAAGATGATATCATCATCCTCACCCGATACCGCAGGCTTCACATAGGGCTGTACATACTCGCTCTGCGATTCCACATACTCGCCCTCAGGACGCAGGACTTCATGTTCCTCGGTAACAAACAGCCTTGCAGCTTCCTCAGGAGATGCAAGCTCAGCTGTAAATCCGCTGTGTGCAGGAGAATCATCGGTATCCTCAGACTCAGCCTCGGGTGGGACATCCATCAGCTCATCTTCAAGCTTCTTTGCGGCAGCCTCAAGCTTACGCAGACGTTCTTCCTCTGCGGCACGCTCTGCTTCAATACGGCGGCGTTCCTCTTCCTCGGCTGCCTTCTGCGCTTCCCTGTCACGTCTGCGTGCTTCAGCCTCAGCCTTTACACGCTCCTGCTCCTCACGGCGGCGCTGATCCTCGGCCTGCTTCATGGCAGCCTTGTGCTTTCTGCGCTCAGCGGCAATGGCAATCTCCTCTGCCCTGCGCTTAGCCTCACGCTGCTCATCTTCCTCCTCAGAGGCGATATCCGCTTCGGTGCGGCGCTTGATACCTGAGCTGCGCATAGCCTGCTCCAGCTCGTTGCCGCCGATTATCTCGGTTATGCTGACGGATGAGTCAGAGGATCTTTGGGTGTCGCTGGGATCCCTTTTCCGATCTATCTCCGCCAGAATATCATCAATATTGTAATCAGACATGTTAGCTCTCCTAATCAGTTACGATGCTTTACAACTTCATACATAAGTATTCCCGCCGACACAGATGCATTCAGCGAGTTTATTTTGCCGTTCATCGGCAGTGAGAGGATCATATCGCAGTTCTCACGAACGAGTCGTCCCAGACCGAAGCCTTCCGAACCAACCACCACAGCAACGCCGCCTGAAAGATCAGCCTTGTCGTAGGGTGTGCCGTCAGCCTCCATGCCATATACCCAGATATTCTCCTTTTTGAGCTGCTTTATGGTATCCACAAGATTGGATACCCTCGCCACCTTCATCCATGCCGCTGCGCCTGCAGAGGTCTTGAAAACGGTGGCATTCAGCGATGCGCTTCTGCGCTTCGGGATTATAACGCCGTCTGCGCCGGCAGCTTCCGCCGTACGGATGATGGCACCGAGATTGTGGGGATCCTCTATCTCATCCGCAATAACGATGAACGGAGGCTTGCCCTTCTCCTGTGAAACTGCGAGTATCTCCTCCACAGTGGAGTAAGACGCAGCCGCAAGATACATCGCAACGCCGCCATGCTTCTGAGTGCCTGTCATTGCGGTGAGCTTTTCGTCGCTCACTTCCTTAATGACTGCACCGTTCTTCTTTGCCAGCGGAATGATCTTGCCGAGGGATATTCCCTTCTGCACATATAATGTATCGACCTCCGTTCCCGAGTTCAGAGACTCAGTAACGGAATTCCTGCCGTATATCAGCTTAACTTCAGTTTCTTTTTCCATAGCATTCCCTTTTTATATTAATATAGTAACAGTAGACATTCATACTCCATTGTAGTATACCATATTTTCTAAAATAATGCAATATGTTGTGGAAGGATTATTCTAAAAATCCTGTGATATTTTCTCACATCCGCATTAAATCTCCGTACCATGAATATTGTATATCATCAGATAAAGGAGGTATGGCGATGCTGACACTCAAAAAAAGACCTACAGCACAGCAGCTTCTTCAGCAGCGTTTTTCCCACGAATACGCCGAGCTCACGGAGCAGCTTACTCAGATACGCACAAATTTCGATCACGCTACAGAG
>JAZSGG010000129.1:0-4108 GCA_045532595.1 Oscillospiraceae bacterium
CACCTTCCCTGCCGCAGGCGGCTATGACGCCACGACTCTCGCCGCTGCCGCTCTTGCGGAGCTCATCCGCTTTGCAGCGGCGCTGCCTGTGCTGCTGTATTCCATCAAAGGCAGCAGCTTCTATGCCGCCATCGCCCGAAAAAGCAGGATAGGCGGCTGGATAATCGGACTTGCTGTGGCTCTGATGGTTGCGGTATTTGCCGTGAACTCTGCCATCTTCACCGCAGAATTCGCACAGCGCACGGTGCTTTCGGGAATGTCGGGCGCTGTATCTGCGCTGCTCATCACCGCCTTTGCAATATACGCAGCGGTAAAGGGCGCAGAGGCTATTGCACGCTCATCCGTGCTGATACTGGCAGGCGCAGCGGTTATCACACTTATCTCGGTTATCGCTGCCACGCCCCACATGCGGGAGCTTACCATCTCCCCCGAGGTCGGCACGGACTTCTTATCTCAGGTGTACGGACGGCTGTCACGGGGCAGTGAGTATCTCATCTTCTCCGCCCTGCTGCCGCATATCAGAAGGGAGAAAAATGCGCTCTCCCCTGCAGGCAGCGTGGTAGCCTTCTGCGGAATAACCATGGCGTGCGTGCTGCTGATACAGCTTTTCGGCATGGCTGTGCTGGGGGAATTCTATGCGCTTGCCGAATACCCCTTCACCGCAGCGGCACAGCTTTCGGATATTGCTCTCTTCAAGCGGCTGGACGGCTTTACGGCTGCCGTGTGGGCGGCTGCGGGAGCCATGCGCTGCGCCGTGTACCTGTATGCGGAATACGCAATAATCGCCGCCGTAAGAAACACCGTGAAAGGAGACAGGCATGAAGCTGATACCCACCGCCGCAATACTGGCGGCAACGCTGCTGCTTAGCGGCTGCGCAGACGTGACAGAATTGGGCGACCGTGCCATAATCCAGCTTGCCGCCATCGACCACGACGAGGACGGATATCACCTGAGCGCCCTGCTTTTCAGCGCAGGTGGCAGCGGCGGCACCATTGACGTCACAAAGGACAACGTGATAAAGGTGACAGGCAGCGGCGATACCCTCGGCGACGCCATTGCGCAGCTCTCCCTTGCGGACGGCAAGGACATCTATATGAGCGAGGCTCGGCTTATCGTGCTGGGCAGCGGCTTTGAAACGGAGAGCGCCATCTCCGCCCTGAATATGCTTTATCGGGATATGCGCTGCAGCCTCAGCACGCCCGTATGCTGCATGGAGCAGGCAGAGCTTATCACCGACCTTGAATTCACCGAGGGCATCACCGCCGCCGAAAAGCCTTTCTCCATGATACGCAACGCCGAGCTTATGGGAATGACGCAGGAAACACGGCTGCTGGATATCCTTGCGGACGACGCCGCAGGCAGAGCCACCCTCATCCCCAGTCTCGGCGAGACGAAAAACGGCTCGGGCATGACCACTGATAAAAACGGCAGGACAGCTGTGCCTGACGGCTCCCGCATGATGGTCGGCGGCAGGCTGACAGGCTTTGCGGATATGGAGCAGACCACGGGATACCTGCTGCTTTCGGGGCTTGCGGACAGTATAGCGCTCACCTATATCGCAAACGGCGAGGAATACCGCTGCGAGGCGTATAACATCCACACAGAGCTGCTCTCGCCTGAGGAATTCACCATAGACGCAGATCTCCGCAGCACAGGCGGCTCACCGCTCACCGAGGAGCATGAAAAGCTCGCCCATGAAAGGCTTGCAGAGCTTGCCGCAAAGGGTGCCGCATTGCTCGGCAGGGCATAAAAATACCGCCGCACATCGCTCGGATATGCGGCGGATATTTATTCATTCACATCAAAGGATCATACCTTGACCTTTACAGTCTTTGTAAAGTCGCTGTAGATCTTCTTGCCGTTCACTGTTGTGTAGGAACGAACCTTGAAGTAGTATGTCTTGCCTGCGGTAAGACCTGTCTTCTTGTAGGTCAGTGTAGAGCCGCTTGTGATGGTCTTGATAACCTTGAACTTGCCGTTCTTGGAGGAAGCCATAGCGATCTCGTAACCCTCAGCACCGATGGACTTGCCCCATGTGATGGTTGCAACCGTGGACTTAGCCTTCTTAGCGGAAACGGTGGAGGGTGCGGGAGATGTAGCCTTAGCACCGTCGTAAGCACTGCTTGCGGACTGCAGAGTGGTGCTGCCGCTCTTTACATATGCACGAACCTTGTAGTAGTATGTGGAACCCTTTGTCAGACCCTTGTCTGTGTAGGAGTTTGTGATAGTGGTAGCGATCTGCTTGTAGCCGCTGTCCTTCTTAGCGGAACGGTATACGATGTAGCCTGTAACGTTCTCAACAGCCTTCCAGTTTACCTTGATGGAGCTTGTTGTAGCTGCAACAGCCTCAACGCCTGTAACCTTCTTGGGTGTTACCTTTACAGTAACAGTCTCGCTTACGCCGTTGATGGTGGTTACTGTGATCTTAGCAGTACCGCCTGCCTTACCTGTAACTACGCCGTCGGGATCAACAGTCGCAATTGCGGGGTTGGAGCTTGTGATGTAGTAGACCTTGCCCAGTACGGAAGTATTGGGAGTGATAGAGATCTTGAGATTCAGCTTTGTGCCTGCTGCGAAGTTCTTGTTGCCGCTGATCTTAATGGAAGATGTAGCGGTATAAGCCTTCTTTGCTGCGCCGCCCTTGTAGTTATCCCACTCTGCCTTGTAGGAGGAGGGATAATACACTGTGGGAGCGATCTTGATATCAAAAGCGTCCTTGATGTTTACATAGCTGCCGCCGAATACTACCTTATCAAGAGAAGTACAGCCTGCAAAGATGTTCTCGGCGATCTTGTTTACATTCTTGCCGATGTAGCAAGCTGTCATGGATGTGCAGTCTCTGAATGCCTCGGTCTTGATCTCCTTAGCCTTGTTGGGGATAGTGATGGAAGTAACGCCACTGCAGCCTGCGAATGCGAACTCGCCTACAGTCTTGATCTCAGCAGGAAGAACGAGAGCGCCCTTCAGTGCAGAGCAGTTCAGGAATGCGCTGTCAGCGATGGTGGTAACGGAAGCGGGCAGATTGATGGCGCCGAGAGCGGTACAGTTAGCGAATGCGCTTGCACCGATAGTTGTCAGGCTCTCAGGCAGGGAAACGTTGCCGAGCTTTGCACAGTCTGCGAAAACGCTGTTGGGCAGCTCTGTAACGCTACCTGTAACGCTTGCGCTGATAAGAGAAGAGCAGTTCTGGAAAGCGGAAGCGCCGAGGCTCACGAGGGAGCTGGGCAGCTTGATACCTGTCAGCTTAGGGCAGCTTGCGAATGCACTGCCGCCGATAGTTGTGATAGTGTTGGGCAGAGTAACGGACTGAAGAGCGGTATAGCCCTTACAGAGAGAAGCACCGATCTCTGTTATACCGGAAGAGAAGGTGATGGATGTGATCTTGGGCTGCTGTGTGAGGTTTGCGAGACCTGTAACAGAGCTTACGGAAACACCGCCTAATCTTGCAGGAACTGTCAGGGATGTGCCAACGCCGATGTAAGCGGTGATGGTAGCCTTGCCGTCCTTAACGGTGTAGCGCCACTCGCCTTCTGTCTCGGCATAAGCTGTGGTGATGCAGAAAACACTGCTCAGAGAGAACAGCATAATCATGCTCAGCAGAACTGACAGAATTCTCATTGTCTTTCTTTTTGTCATGATGATCCTCCTATTGATATACAGATTTCGACAGACGCAGTGCGGACACATCCGCATAATACCGCTATTCTATCTAGTACAGAATATATTTTACCATATTTTTTACCATTTTTCAAGCACCGATGCATAAAAAATAAAGCAGAGTTTCCGTGCAAAATGACGATATGCCGACTTGACAAAAGGAGCAAAGTAATATATAATTCTATTAATATATATAAGAACGAAAGGAAACATCACAATGCCCGTAAAGATAGCCGATGGACTCCCCGCCCAGACGATACTGGAGGACGAGCACATATTTATAATGACAGAGCATCGTGCTCTGCATCAGGATATAAGACCGCTGAAGATAGGCATACTTAACCTGATGCCCACAAAGATAGTCACCGAGACCCAGATACTGCGCTGCCTCTCCAACACGCCGCTGCAGATCGAAGTAACTCTGGTGCAGACCTCTACATACACCAGCAA
>JAZSGG010000060.1:0-17119 GCA_045532595.1 Oscillospiraceae bacterium
GATCATACTTAGTTGGAATTACATGAATTTCTATAAAAATTCACTTGACAATTGAGATATTATATGATATACTGAAACCGTAAAGATTGCATACAATTTAATTTAATGCAATTCAAGGAGGACGTTATGACTATTTACGATCACAAGGTGAAGGATTCTGAAGGAACAGAGGTAGATTTTACAGAGTATAAGGGCAAGGTGCTGCTGATAGTCAATACAGCTACAGGCTGTGGCTTTACACCGCAGTATGATGGCTTGCAGGAGCTTTATGAGAAGTATTCCGCACAGGGGTTTGAAATACTTGATTTCCCTTGCAATCAGTTCGGAAATCAGGCTCCCGGCAGCGAGGAGGAGATAGTGGATTTCTGCCAGTCAAGATACGGTGTGACGTTTAAACAGTTCGCAAAGATAAACGTGAACGGCGACGGAGAGGAGCCGCTGTTCACATATCTGAAGTCGCAGCAGAAGGGCATAATGGGTAGTAAGATCAAGTGGAATTTCACAAAATTCCTTGTGGACAGGCAGGGAAATGTGATCGAGCGCTACGCTCCCACAGTTACTCCAGATAAGATAGAATCAAGAATAAAGGAGCTGTTATAATGAGATTCAGTTACAAAACAAGGGATGTATGCGCTATGGAGATACGCTTCGATATAAACGGCGATGTCATTTCCGATATCGAATTTATCGGCGGCTGCAACGGCAATCTCAAGGCGATAGCAAAGTTAGTGAATGGCTGGACGGTGGAGAAGATAGACGAGTATCTTTCAGGCAATACCTGCGGCAGACGTCCCACATCCTGCGCAGATCAGCTTGCAAAAGCGGTAAAAATAGCGTATAATAGTATCAACGATTAATATGGATGGTGCTGATATGTCACATAATAAGTATGACTGCCTGAAGCTGAGCAATCAGCTGTGTTTTCCGCTGTACGCCTGCTCAAAAGAAGTAGTGAGACGCTATAAGCCGTTTCTGGATGAGCTTGATCTCACCTATACTCAGTATATCACCATGATGGCGCTCTGGGAGAACGACAGCATAAATGTAAAGGAGCTTGGCGAGAGTCTGTGCCTTGATTCGGGTACGCTGACTCCTGTCCTGAAAAAGCTGGAGCAGAAGGGATATATCAGCCGCAGCCGTTCTGATAAGGATGAGCGCAATCTTGTGGTGTGTATTACGGAAAGCGGCATGCAGCTTCGTGAAAGGGCAGTGGATATTCCGCAGAAGATAGGCGCATGTGTGCCGCTGGAGCCTGAAGAAGCGGCAGAGCTGTACCGTATCCTGCACAAGATAATGGATGGCATGAAGTAAAAGAAACGTCGGAGCAGAACTCCGACGTTTTTTCGTATCACTCGTTATAAAATTCGACCTTGCCCACTTCGGCAGCGTTGCAGATCGTATTCCTTAATTTTCCGAACAGCTCATCGTATCTGAACGGGCGTGCCTTGTATTTCACAGCGCCTGTTCTGATGGCAACGGGTATCTCCTTGCCCTCAAATATGACAGGATCGTTGTTCTGTGAGATCACCTTTTCTGCAAGCGTCTCCACCTCAGCGGGATCGGCAAGACCTGTTATCATTGCGAATTCATCGCCGCCTATCCTGAATACTGCCATATCGTCGCCTGCTGCTTCGTCAATGCGCCTGAAGGCTTCGAGTATGATCTCGTCGCCTGCCTTTCTGCCGTGATTCTGATTTATCGGTGTGAGATGTGCAACATCAAAGCACAGCACATAAGTATCCGCCTTTGAGCGTAAAAAATCGTAAAGCTCTGAAAGATCTACCTTGCGTCCCATATAATTTCCTCCTACATTGTTTTCGTCTGCAATAATGCGGGGGAAGATATCAGCATTCCTGTACCGCTCGCTGAAAGCGGAGGGTGATACTCCCCACAGTCTTGTAAAAGCTCTTGTGAATACCTCGGGAGAGTTATACTGATATTTGAAAGCTATCTCGGTTATGGTGGAATCGCCCCGCAGAATATCCTTTGCGCTGTTTGCAAGGCGGCGCTTTGAGATATACTCCTTTATGCTGGTGTGTGAGCAGTAGCGCCAAATCTTCTGCAGGCAGGAAAGCGAGCAGCAGCACGCATCTGCGATATCCTGCTGGGTCATCTCCTCACAAAGCCTGCTTTCGATATATTCGAGAGCGTCAGCGAAAATATAGAAGCTGTTCAATATCAGCACTCCTTCCTCTGGGCGTGGAAAATGTATGCATACACGAAAGATCCTTCTTTCTGATATCATTCTAACATATATTTCACTTTTTGTCTTGATTTTCTGAGTAAATTTCAAAATTCATGGAAAAAAAGATAGAAGTTATCTAAATGTTCCGAAATTCGCTTGACAAAGTTCTCAAAAAGGTATATAATCGTGTTGTTTCTTAAAGTTATCAAAAAGTTCTCAAAACTTTTGTGAAAGGAGACGGCATGGAAAGAACGATACTTCACTGCGATCTGAATTCTTTTTACGCTTCTGTGGAGATAATGCTTGATCCCTCGTTGCGTGGAAAGGCTGTAGCGGTCTGTGGCAGCAAGGAGGATCGCCACGGCATAGTGCTTGCAAAATCCGAGCAGGCAAAGCGCTGCGGTGTAAAAACAGGCGAGGCAATTTGGCAGGCGCAGCAGAAATGCCGTGATCTGGTGATAGTTCCGCCGCAGTTCGATCAGTACATGAAATATTCTGCTCTCACAAGGCGTATATACGAGGATTACACTGATCTCATCGAGCCGTTCGGAATAGACGAATGTTGGCTGGATGTAACAGCAAGCAGACTGCTTTTCGGTGACGGAGAAAAGATCGCACACATCATCCGTGAGCGGGTGAAGCGGGAGCTTGGCATCACGATATCCGTAGGGGTAAGCTTCAATAAGGTGTTCGCAAAGCTTGGCTCGGATATGAAGAAGCCCGATGCGGTCACTGTTATCCCGAAGAGCAGCTTCCGTGACAAGATAGGCGGACTTCCCGCTTCCGATATGCTTGGCGTAGGCCCTGCCACGGCACGATATCTCGAGAGCCACGGCATATACACGATAGCTCAGCTTGCGGATATCCACAAGGATATACTGAAGCCGCTGGGAAAATGCGGCGTACAGATATGGCGCAGCGCCAATGGTCTGGATGATTCTCCCGTAAACCACATGGATTTCTGCGACACTATAAAAAGCGTAGGCCACGGAACTACCTGTGTCAATGATCTTAGCACGAATGATGAGGTGTGGAAAGTGTTCTATAAGCTTTCGCAGGATGTTTCGGCAAGACTCAGGCGATACGGACTTAAAGCAAATGGAGTACAGATAGCTGTCAAGGATAATATGTTCCATGTAACGCAGCATCAGCGCCCGCTGGATGCATCCACCCAGTCCTTTGCCGAGATAGCCCACACAGCCATGCGGCTGTTCCATGAAAGCTATGGGTGGCATACGGCGGTAAGGGCGCTTACGGTGCGTGCGATAGATCTCTGCCCCGAAAGCGAGCCGCAGCAGCTTTTCCTTGAGGAGGATATGGGCGCCTCAGAAAAGCAGGAAAAGCTGGAAAGGGCAATGGAGAGCATCCGAGCAAGATACGGCGGAAGCTCCATAGAAATGGCGAGCTTGTGCTCGGTTTCAAAGCTTACCGCAAAAGATATACCAAATACCATGCCTTCATTTCTAAAAACTGAACTATCTTTCTGATATTTTTTGAAAACCTCTTGAAAATTATGGGTTTTGATAGTATCATATAGTTATATTAATTTCGGAGGTGCTTTTTATGAATAATGTTATCGGAAGAAAAGCCATTCTTTCAAAGCTTCTGATCGCTGCGGCGGCGGTTGTAGGAGCAGTGGCACTGCCGCAGATATTCCACCTTATAGGTGTGGTATCAGGCACAGGTGCTTCGGTGGGTGCAGCACTGCTGCCCATGCATATTCCTGTGCTGTTGGCAGGCTTCCTCGGCGGCCCTGTTGTGGGAATCGCTGCAGGCGTGCTTAGTCCCGTTTTAAGCTTTATGCTCACAGGTATGCCTCTTGCTGCAGTTATGCCGTTTATGGCTATAGAGCTTGGCGTATACGGTCTTACTGCGGGACTTCTCAGAAAGGCTGAAATGAATAGCTTTTTAAAGCTGCTGATCGTGCAGATTGCAGGTCGTCTTGCAAGAGCCGCAGCCACACTGGCAGCGGTGTATATTCTCGGCAGCGCTCAGCTTACAGTGGCTTCTGCGTGGGAGTTCGTTACTGCGGGCTTGTTCGGAATCCTCATCCAGTGGGCGCTCATCCCTTATCTCACCGAAAAGCTGAGCGGAGCAAGTAAGCTGCATGAGTGATCTTGAAAGAGCAAAGCAGCTTCTGAAGGATGAAGGCTATACCTGCGTCCTCTGCCTTGGAGAAAGTGTCCGTACAAGCATGAAGCGTGGCGTGGCACCAATGGTGGAGTGGATCGAGAACGGCGTATCGCTGCAGGGATATTCCGCAGCTGATAAGGTCATCGGCAAGGCAGCGGCAATGCTGTTCGTGCTGGCTGGCGTTTCGTCGGTGTACAGCGAGGTCATGAGCCGCACGGCAGATGAATTCCTCACACATAACGGTGTGGAGCATTCCTATGGCACTCTTACAGATACGATAATAAACCGCAGTGGAGACGGCCCTTGTCCTATGGAGCAGCTTACATCAGATATGAATGATGCGGCAGAGGCGTATGAAGCCATCCGCAATAAGCTTGTTGAATTACGAAAGGAAAGCACATGAAAAAACTTGGATTTGGATTAATGAGACTTCCGCTGCTGGACGGAAACGATCAGAAGCGCTTCGATAAGGAGCAGATCTGCCGCATGGTGGATCACTTTATGGCGCAGGGCTTTACATATTTCGATACCGCATATATGTACCATGACGGCGGCAGCGAGTGTGTTACAAAGGAAGTGCTGGTAGAGCGCCATCCCCGTGACAGCTTCCTGCTTGCTACAAAGCTCCCCACCATGATGCTGAAAGAGGAAGCAGACATGGAGCGCATCTTCAATGAGCAGATGGAAAGAACAGGCGCAGGCTATTTTGATTATTACCTGCTGCACTGTCTTAATAAGGAGAATTATGCCACATCCACACGCCTCGGCGCATTTGATTTTGTTATGCAGAAGAAGCGTGACGGACTTGTGAAGCGTATCGGCTTCTCCTATCATGACAATGCCGAACTGCTGGATGAGATACTCACCGCACACCCTGAGATGGAGTTCGTGCAGCTGCAGATAAATTACCTTGACTGGGAGGATAATGGCGTGCAGTCCCGCAAGTGCTATGAGGTGGCAAGAAAGCACGGCAAGGATATCATTGTTATGGAGCCTGTAAAGGGCGGTACACTGGCAAATGTCCCCGAAAGAGCGGCAAAGCTGCTGAAGGAGAAGGAGCCGCAGATGTCCGCAGCATCCTGGGCGGTGCGCTTTGCGGCAAGCTGTGAGGGCGTTATCTGTGTTCTCAGCGGCATGAGCAATATGGATCAGCTTACCGATAATACAGGCTATATGGCGGATTTCAAGGCTCTTACCGACGATGAGAGAAAGCTTGTGTTCAGGGTTGCGGATATCATTAACTCCGCAGTATCTATTTCCTGCACCGCTTGTCGCTACTGCGTGGAGGGATGTCCCATGAATATCCCGATACCCGAGTATTTCGCACTGTACAATGCAGAAAAGCAGGGAAATGCCGAAGCTTCTTATGAGGAGACTGGCAAGGGTATTGGCAAGGCGTCTGATTGTATCGCCTGTGGTCAGTGCGAGGGTCACTGCCCGCAGCACCTTGAGATAATCAAGTATCTCAGAGATGTGGCGGTAACATTTGAATAATGGATCTACCCGGGAGGCGAAGGCTTCTCGGGTATTTTGTGCCTGATATCAGGTGTTTTTAAAACTTGTCATTAGTTGTTAATAAAAAAAACTGCAAATTTGTGCAGTTTTTTTCAAAAACCCCTTGACAATTTAGCGAAAACATGATAAATTATATTTAGCACTCAAAGAGAAAGAGTGCTAACACTCAAAAGATGAGAGTGCTAAAAGCAATGGTCAGGTAATTGATGAAAGGCAGGTACGCTGTGGACG
Source organism: Oscillospiraceae bacterium (assembly GCA_045532595.1). GTDB lineage: Bacteria > Bacillota > Clostridia > Oscillospirales > Ruminococcaceae > CAG-115. The sequence continues at coordinate 6,065 of JAZSGG010000060.1, forward strand.
CTAGAGCAATGAAGATACTCGCTGCTATAGTTGATGAGTATATTACAACGGGCGAGCCTGTCGGTTCAAAGGTGCTTGCGCAGAAGCCTGATATCAACGTATCCTCTGCGACGATACGGAACACCATGGCGGCACTGGAGCAGGAGGGCTACCTCGATCATCCGCATACCTCAGCGGGCAGAGTTCCCACCTTCAAGGGTTATCGCTTCTATATAGATAACCTGATGGATCCCGAGCCTGTCAGCAAGGATGCTCTTGCGGAGTTTGACGACCGTATCTTTGATGGTGCAGTTACCGATGAGGATATCATCAAGAATGCATCTGAGGCTCTCGCAGAGATCACCAAATGTGCAACGTTCTCATCTAATCATGTTTCGCAGTTTTCCGTTATTACTAAGGTAGATGTGATCCCTACGGGCAGGCGGATGTATGTGCTGCTTCTTATCACCTCCAACGGCGAGGTCAAGAACAGAGTCTGCCGCATGGAATTCGATCTGACGAATGAGCAGATGGATTTCTTTACACGCTTCCTTAATTCGCATCTGCAGGGTGTGAATCTCTCCAATATGACGGATGAATATATCGCAACTCTCGCTGAAGCAATGGGCAGCTACATGCTGACGCTTTCTCCGCTGCTTCAGGCAGTGTGCGAGATGTCCGGCGAGATGATGCAGGACTGCATCGAGGTCAAGGGCGAGCGAAATCTGCTGGCGTGTCAGGAATTCCCGATGGTGGATGTGATGCGTTTCCTTGAACAGAAGAACGAGATATCAAACCTGCTGGATAACGCATTTTCGGGCATCAATATCAAGTTTGGTGCAGAGCATGGAACATTTGCAATATCTAATTCCACCTTTGTAAGCGCAAGCTATTATAAGGATGGCAAGCCCGCAGGCACACTGGGTGTTATAGGACCTATGAGGCTGGATTACCGCAAGGTGATTCCCTATATAGAATATTTCAGCAATAAAGTAACGCAGCTGCTTTCCGCCGATGAGGAGGAACGTCAGCTCGCACAGATAGAAAGAGAGGTAGAGAAGAATGGCGATGACTAACGAGGAAATGACCGAGGAGATCAAGGAGCCTGTAGAGGAAGCTGTTGAAGCCACCGAAGCAGAGACCCCCGCTGAGCCTGAGGTCATTGATACCGAGGCAAAGCACGCCGAGGAAGTTGCTGCTCTGAAGGATCAGCTGCTGCGCACGATGGCAGAGTATGATAATTTCCGCAAGCGTGTGGCAAAGGAAAAGACCGAGCTTCGTCCGATAATCATTTCGGATGTGGTTAAGGAGTTCCTGCCCGTTATGGATAATCTGACAAGAGCGCTTGAGGCTGAATGCACAGACGCTGCTTACAAGCAGGGTGTTCAGATGATCGACGACAGCTTTATGGAGATTCTCACAAAGCTGGGCGTTGAGGAGATCGAGAGCGACGGTGCAATGTTTGATCCCTCCATGCATCAGGCGGTGCAGAGAGTGGATGGTTCCGATAAGGAAAGCGGCACTATCGTAACAACTTTCGCAAAGGGCTACAAGATCGGCGACAGAGTTATCAGATTCGCAATCGTAGCTGTGGCAAATTAACATTTCGTAAACAAATGCAGCAAAAGCTGCTTCTTAATTTAAAGGAGGACACTAATCATGGGAAAAATTATTGGTATTGACTTAGGTACAACAAACTCCTGCGTATCCGTTATCGAGGGCGGCGAGCCTGTTGTAATCACTAACCCCGAGGGTAACAGAACAACACCCTCTGTTGTAGCATTCACAAAGGATGGTGAGCGTCTCGTTGGTCAGCTGGCAAAGAACCAGGCTGTAACAAACCCCGACAAGACAGTTATCTCCATCAAGCGCCACATGGGTACCGATTATAAGGTAGACATCGACGGCAAGAAGTACACTCCTCAGGAGATCTCCGCTATGATCCTGCAGAAGCTGAAGGCTGACGCAGAGGCATATCTCGGCGAGACTGTTACTGAGGCAGTTATCACAGTTCCCGCATACTTCACAGACTCCCAGCGTCAGGCAACAAAGGACGCTGGTCAGATCGCAGGTCTTACTGTAAAGAGAATCATCAACGAGCCTACAGCAGCTGCGCTTGCTTACGGCATTGATAAGGAAGATGATCAGAAGATCGTTGTATATGACCTCGGCGGCGGTACCTTCGACGTATCCGTTATCGAGATCGGTGACGGCGTTCAGGAGGTTCTTGCAACTGCAGGTAACAACCGTCTCGGCGGTGACGACTTCGACCAGCGCATCATTGATTTCCTGAGAGACGAGTTCAAGAAGTCCGATGGAATCGACCTCATCAACGATAAGTTCGCTATGCAGAGACTGAAGGATGAGGCAGAGAAGGCTAAGATCGCTCTCTCCAACTCCACAACTGTAAATGTAAATATCCCCTATATCACAGCAGACGCAACAGGTCCCAAGCATCTGAACGTTACTCTCTCCAGAGCTAAGTTCAATGAGCTGACAGCTGACCTCGTAGAGGCTACAATGGGTCCCCTGAAGCAGGCAATCTCCGATTCCGGTCTCTCCACAAGCGAGATCGACAAGATCCTGCTGGTTGGTGGTTCCACAAGAATCCCCGCTGTACAGGAGGCTGTTAAGGGCTTCCTCGGCAAGGATCCCTTCAAGGGCATCAACCCCGACGAGTGTGTTTCCATCGGTGCGTGTCTGCAGGGTGGCGTACTGAACAAGGAGGTTACAGGCCTTCTGCTTCTGGACGTTACTCCTCTGTCCCTCGGTATCGAGACAGCAGGCGGTATCTGCACAAGAATGATCGAGAGAAACACCACTATCCCTGCAAAGAAGTCTCAGGTATTCTCCACATATTCCGATAACCAGCCCAGCGTTGAGATCAACGTTCTGCAGGGTGAGCGTGAGTTTGCTAAGGATAACAAGTCCATCGGTACCTTCCACCTCGATGGTATTGCTCCCGCTCCCCGTGGTATTCCCCAGATCGAGGTTACTTTCGATATCGACGCTAACGGTATCGTAAACGTAACTGCTAAGGATCTCGGCACAGGCAAGGAGCAGCACATCTCCATTACTGCTTCCACAAACATGAGCAAGGAAGATATCGACAAGGCTGTAAAGGAAGCAGAAGCTTTCGCAGCTGAGGATAAGAAGCGCAAGGAAGAGGTCGATCTCCGTAACGAGGCTGACCAGATGGTATACCAGATCGAGAAGTCTATGAAGGACTTCGGTGACAAGGTTTCCGAGGATGACAAGGCTCAGGTACAGCCTAAGCTTGATGCTCTGAAGGAAGCGCTGAAGGGTACAGACATCGAGGCTGTAAAGACAGCTAAGGAAGAGCTTCAGAACGCATTCTATGAGATCGCAGGCAAGGTATATCAGGCTCAGGGCGGAAACCCTGCCGATATGCAGGCAGCAGCAGAGGCTGCAGCAGCCGCAGAGAATAACGGCCCCGTTGACGGTGACGTTATCGACGCTGATTTCAAAGAGAACTGATTGACCATAGTCAGCGCCTTGTACCCACAGGGCGTTGACTTGTTCAGATAAAGGACTGATATTATATGGCTAAAAAAGATTATTACGAGGTGCTGGGACTGCAGAAGGGCGCTTCTGAGGCTGATATAAAGAAGGCTTACAGAAAGCTGGCTAAGCAGTACCATCCCGACCTTAATCCCGATGATCCTGAGGCTGCGGAGAAGTTCAAGGAAGTAAATGAGGCTAACGAGGTGCTTTCCGATCCCGATAAGCGTGCGAAGTACGATCAGTTCGGCTTTGCAGGCGTCGATCCAAATTACGGTGCTGGTCAGGGCGGCGGCTTCGGAGGTTTCGGTGGCTTTGGCGGCGGTTTCGACGGCAACATAGATCTCGGCGATATCTTTGATAACATCTTCGGCGGCGGTGGTTTTGGCGGCGGAACACGCTCCAATCCCAATGCCCCCAGAAGAGGATCGGATATTGCAGTTTCTCTCAGCATCAGCTTCATGGAAGCCTGCAAGGGTCTGACCCATGATATCGAGATCAGCCGTGTCGAGCAGTGCGAGGAGTGCGGCGGCAGTGGCGCTAAGAAGGGTACTGATACCAAGACCTGCGGCGAGTGCCACGGTACAGGTAAGGTGAACTTCCAGCAGCGCAGTATGTTCGGCATGATGACCAGCACAAGACCCTGTACAAAGTGTCAGGGTAAGGGCAAGATCATCGAGAACCCCTGTCCCAAGTGTTCGGGAAGCGGTCGTACACAGAAGAAAAAGACCATCTCTGTCAACATTCCCGCAGGTATCAATGACGGCATGACTCTCGCTGTAAGAGGTCAGGGTAACATCGGTACTAACGGTGGCCCCAGAGGCGATCTCAACGTTCGCATCAATGTCCGCAAGGATCCCGTGTTCGAGCGCAAGGATAACGATATCTGGATCGAGGTTCCGATCACATATATGCAGGCAGCTCTCGGCGCAGAGATCGAAGTCCCCACTATCGACGGTAATGTGACATACAATGTTCCTGCAGGCACTCAGCCTGGTACCACATTCAGGCTGAAGGGCAAGGGCGTGCAGAAGCTTCAGCGAGAGGGCAGAGGCGATCAGTATGTAAAGGTGTTCGTTGAAGTACCCAGAAATCTCAACAAGAAGCAGAAAGAGGCTCTTCAGGCATTTGAGGATACTCTCGATTCAAAGAATTACGAGAAGCGCAGCTCCTTCTTTGATAAGATCAAGGATCTGTTCAATTAAGCAATACTGAATAAGCACCCATGTAGTGTTTACACTTTGTGGGTGTTTTTGTTTGTTACATGATAGTATTTGTGTATTATTGCTATTATTCAGATAAAAAGTATATACTTTCTGTTTAAAACTACTTGAAAATGATGCACAAAGGTGTTATAATAAAATTAGGTATATATTGCCTTGTGAGGTGCGGCTATGAAGATCAATGTTATAGAATTCAATAAAAAAGCAGAACTTCTGAAGGATGCTTTTCTTCAGCGTATGAGCTTTGAGGAGATGGAGCGTAGCTTTTCTTCCGAGCTTTGTACAGAGGGAAAGTATACTGCCTTCATTTCGGTGTGCGATAAGCACACCCGTGCCCGTGTGCTGCGCTGCACCGATAATACGCTTTCATCCGCATGGCACGGCGTCTGTGACAAGGCTGCGAGATATATTAATTCAAATGATGTTTCTGCTGAATGGGTGAAGGCAGACATCATCAGAAAGTCTGAGCGTGTAAAGCTGAGTGATGTTGTAAAGATCGCTTCAAGCAGCTTTAACGAGTTTTTCCGCCGTGGTATCTCCTTTGACGAAGAGTTGGATACTGCTGTGATTGAGGCGGAGATCAACGGTAACAGGCTCATTACATATAAGAAAAAGACTATCGAGCTTTCACAGCTGAATAAGTATCTTCCGCAAAGCTGCGGAGTGAAGCTTGAAGCATTGCCCGAAGAAGTCATCGTATTTGATTGCCTAAGCTTCTTCTGTGATGATGAGAATAACATCCACGAGCTTTACAATGAGGGTAATGACTGCGGCAGACGTATAGTCCCTGAGTTTGACAAGCAGACCGCCCTTGACGTTATCACTACGTCCTCTGAATATCTGGCTATGCAGCTGGATATGCAGGGTAAGTTTCAGTACGGTGTTTATCCTATATATCACAAATTCCTTCCGGGATATAATATTCTGCGACATGCAAGCTCCATCTGGAGCCTGATGTGCGCATATCGTATCACAAAGGATAGCTTTACACTCCGTCAGGTGGAACTGGCTCTCGGTTATCTTGTGAAGCACACCTTCTATAAATATCGCAAGCCACGCAGTGAGGAGAACACCGCTTATGTTGCTGAGCTTGAAAAGAAAGAGGTAAAGCTGGGCGGAAATGCTGTTGCCATACTTGTGATGACAGAATATATGGATGTTACAGGCAGCGATAAGTATAAGAAGCTCTGTATCGAACTCGGAAACGGCATACTTGAGCTGTTTGACAGTAATACAGGTGAGTTCTTCCATGTGCTGAATATCCCTGATCTTTCCTGCAAGGAAAAGACCCGCACCGTTTATTACGACGGTGAGACTGTGTTTGCCCTTGCAAGGTTGTATTCCCTTACTAAGGATCAGCGCTGGCTGGATGCTGCTAAGATAGCTGTAGACCGCTTTATCCGTGATGATTACACAAAGCATCGCGATCACTGGGTTGCTTATGCCCTGAACGAGATCACAAAATACGCTCCCGAGGAGAAGTACTTCAATTTTGGTCTGAAGAATGCTCAGGTGAATCTTCAGCGTATATATAATCAGCAGACCACTTATCACACATATCTGGAGCTGCTGTGCGTAACGTTTGAGCTTTACGACAGAGTTGTTACAGGCGGCTATGAGCCATCCTATCTGCCACAGTTTGATGTAGACTATTTTATAAAAACGCTGTTCCACCGTGCAGATTACATGCTGAACGGCTATTGCTATCCCGAGTATGTCATGTATCTGCGTTATCCTGAACGTATACTCGGCGCATTCTTCGTGCGACACGACGGATATCGTATCAGAATAGATGATATACAGCATTTCTGCGGTGCGTATTATTCGCTGTACCGCAATTACGAGAAGCTTGACAAGCTTCGCAGAAAAGCAAACAAAGCCCTGAACGCCGAATAAAGGAGAAAATGCTATGTCTCAAAAGCTTTCCGCCCCTCAGAAGGTCACCGCCGAGCCTAAGAACTGCGCTGTTCTTGTAAATTGGAACGCAGTTGACGGTGCTGACGGTTATGCTCTGCATTTCTATAAGGCAGAAGAGCCTGATCGCTGCGTAAAAAAGCGTCTTACACAAGGAACTTCCAAACAGATCGAAGGTCTGCAGAACGGTACAGAGTACCTTGTTTCGGTGAATGCATTCTGCTATATAAAGGGCAAGGAGATAGAAGGTGAGGCTTCGGAAAAGCTCTCCGTCATCCCGATATCTGATACACTTCGTGCGCAGAACGTTCTCTGCCTTGATGTGGGAGAGATAAAGACCCTGAAGTGGGAATGCCGGAATAAGCGCCCCATGGCTCATTTCAGAGTGGATAATGATAAGATCGCTGCCGTAGGCGCAGGCGGACTTGTCAAGGGTGTCTCCAATGGCACAACCTATGTTACTATCTCTGCGGAGAATGAGACCTTTACCACAAAGATAGTGGTAGGCAGAGGCAGGCAGGAATATGCAAACAACGCCGTGCTGATGTTCACAGGCGACATCATGTGCGCAGTAGGTCATCAGCGTGCTGCGGAAAAGAACCAGTTTGATTTCCATGACAGCTTCAACGGAGTACGTTCTATCCTTAAAAGTGCCGATCTTTCTGTTGGTGTTCTTGATGGAGCATTCTGCGACAGCAAGGCGTATGAGTATGAGGAACGCCGTCTTGAAACAGGCGAGCCTAACACCAATGCGCCCTCCAGCTTTCTGCCCGCACTCAGCGGGGCAGGCTTCGGAATGCTTGTAACAGCAACAAATCAGAGTTGTGTTGCAGGCTATAAAGGTCTCACTGATACCGTAGATACGATCAAACGTCTCGGAATGGATAACCTCGGCACGCTCAATTGCAATCCCATTGTTCGAAATATAAAGGGTATCCGTGTAGGCTTCATTGCTTGTACAATGATATCCAACGGTTTTGAGGAAAAGATTGCGGAGCTTAAACATCCTGAGGATATCGGCACATACAGCCGTGAGTATTTCACAAAGCTTGTGGGCGAGGCTAAGGCACAGGGAGCAGAATTTATCGTTGCTTATCAGCACTGGGGCGGAATGAACTCTCATGCTATCAGAACTATACAGATAGATGAAGCTCAGTTCATGGCAGATAGTGGTGCTGATCTTATTGTTGGCTCTCATTCTCATGTGATACAGGAATTCAGATACATACGTTCAAACGGCAGAAGAGTGCCTTGTGCATTCTCTCTCGGTAACTTCATCTCTACTCAGAGAGAGCTTGCCGAAAACCGTGACAGTGCGATCCTGCGTGTAGAACTCTGCCGCAGAAACGGAAAGGTCGTTCCTGCAGTTTCTTATATTCCTTGTGCAAGCTTTGATTTCTCAGGCGGTGCAGCTGTAAGATCTGTATATCCTACATACAGCGAAGCATCGGAAGCAAGCTTTGCCCGCATAAAGGACAGCTTCGGCAAGGCAATCAATCCTTTTGAATATCGTCCGTTGGTAGCGTTGAGTGGCTCAAGAATACTGGAAAGGATCCTCAGAAGCGGTAAGCGATTCCGTCTGGATAAGAATCCTATGCAGCTTTCCCAGATATCTGCCTGCACAGGCGAGCCCGAAAGCATCGGCGGTGTTGTTGGTTCACTAAGACTGGATCTTGAAAAGAATTTCTCTGATTACCTGCAGATGTGCGGTGCAGAGTATCTTGCTGTAGATTTCTATACAGCTGTTGCGCTAGCCTGCTTCAGACGTGGAAATAACCTGTATACAGGCAACAGACGTTTTCTTGATTCTGATTTCTATAAACAGAACAAGAGTGAGTTCAAGCGTATTAAGCCGCCCTTTCTTGAGAAACGTTGGAAGCCTGCTATTGAGCGCTATGCTGCAGCAGTGTTAAAGGCATTCCCGTCTGAGCGTATAGTTCTTTTCCGTCAGACATTCTCCGATCGTTCTATAATCGGCACAAACATGCGTATGTCCGATGTTGGAGTAAAGTACAATACACAGATAGCGGAGATGGAAGATTATTTCATCAGCCTTGTTAATCCTGCAGTCGTTGATCTGTCGAAATATTATTTTAATGCAGGTACTTCGCCCAGAGATTTCGAGCCTGAATATTACTACGATGCAGCTAACGCTTTCTATCAGATAACCAAAGGCAGACAGTGTGTGGTGAAGCCTGATCTCGATCTTTGGTATGACAGAGTTCTCAGGTATTACAACAGCATGACTGCTTTCTCGCAGCAGAGATGGCTGCTTAATATGAAGAGCGCAGCGGATATGCTTATTGCTTACACCAACGAATCGTTCGTATCGGCATACCGTGACAGACTGCTCAGCCTTAAGCGCTGCGGCGAATCGACCCTTGCTGATGTGGCGGCATATTTTGCGGATGATCCTGGCGCAGGCGAGATAATCAGCGCTGCTGAACTTATTAATGCCGTTCTTGCGGGAGATCTCTCTCAGCCCTATGAGCTTTACGCTCCCGCATTCAAAAAGAAATACAACATACTTAAGGTCATGGCGAAGCTTCTTGCCGTGGAGATACAGGCGCCTGTGGATTCCTCCACAGCCGAGCTTGTGTTCCTGCTGCGAGAAAAGCCGAGACTGCTGAAATCCTACCTGCGTGGACTGTCTGATATGACGGTTGACGTATGGGGCAGCTGTGTGTCAAAGGATATCATTGATCGCTGTGACAGCGTCGTTGTAGGAAAGTATATCTATAAGCAGTGTCCTATGCTTTCGTATGAAGCGCTGCTGCCTTACGATGTTCCTCAGGATGCTGCGTGGTTCGGCGGCAACAGCTGGCGCAGACGCTCTACAGAGGAGGCCTTTGCAAGAGGCGGATTGTTCTCGCTTATCAGGTCCAGTTCAAAGTGGCTGATGATAGATCTGTATGATCTTGTCAGCGAGATGAATGAGTTCAGAGGCGGACTCTTCGAGGTTGATGATTTCCTCAAGGAAACGGATTTCTATAAGCAGATAGAGTCTGAATGTAAGCCTTGCTATCTGTTTGAAAAGCGAACCATGAAGTATTGTCACGATACCTTTGTGCGTTTTGCGAAGGATGTATACGAGCGCTACGGCAGCAATATTATTCTTGTCCGCACTGATCTGAAGGACAGATATATCACGCTTGACGAAAAGCTTAAACCCTTTGAAGAGGATCCGCTGATGGCTGCTAAGAGAAAGTTCATCACACTGTGTGAGGATCTCTTTATTCAGGTGACAAATTGTAATGTAATTGATATCTCAAAGCACTATCATGCGTCCGATGCTTATCCGAAGGGCGGCGCACACATGGTGCATTATGAGGAGGAGTTTTATACTCTTGCTGCCTCTTATCTCGGCTCCATAATCAGGGGAGATACGAGAAGGCTCTATTCCAAGCCTGACGACAAGCATATCCTGTTGAGGAATATGCGCATCGACAGAGAAAAGTAACGAAAGGAATGAATGCGATGTCAGCAAATTTCAGACGCAAGGCTGCGTTGATGGCGCTGCTTGTGGCTGTATCTTTAATATCCACTGCCTGCGCTGACAGTGCGACATCGCAGAGTTCAGGCAGTACAACAGCATCATCTTCTGTTTCTGCCACCTCATCTGTTTCGACTTCGGTCAGCATATCGTCAGAGCCTGTAGTCATACCGACACAGCCTACTGAAGAAGCTCAGTCCACCGAGGATGTATTTACTGAAGAGACTACAGAGCCTGATTCTGCGGATACAGGATTCCCGACTGAGGATATCCCTGCGGATTCCACAACACATGCTCCCGATACGACGGAGCCGCCTTCCACTACTCCGCCTGCCACTACTACGCAGACTACCACGCAGGCAACCACCACTACAGCAACGACACCCGCAACCACTGCACCGCAGCCTGCAGCCCCTGTCGTTATCCCCGACGTCAAGACAGTAAGCTCACCGCAGACATACGCAGAGGTTACAGAATCTGCTGTGCTGGATTACAGTAATGCGGCTCTGGGATATATAGCAGCGTCCTACAACGGCGGCAGTGCGAGAGCAAAGCTGAGAATAGTATGCGGTGATGTTACATACGACCATGACCTTGCCGCTGACGGTACTACCGAATATTTCCCGTTATCGCAGGGAAGCGGCGGATATTCTGTTCAGATATATGAGCAGGTCGAAGGAAGAAGCTACACTCCCGTGTTTGCAGAGAATGTGACTTTTTCCGCTGCGATAGCGGATGAGATATCTATGTATCTTTATCCGAACAAGTATGTGGATTTCATTAAATCATCATCCTGTGTGAAGAAAGCAGCCGAGTTGTGTGCAGGGAAGAACGGCACTATAGAACGGCTTGCCGCCATATTCGGTTATATTACAGATAACATTACATACGATTACGATCTTGCCGCAACAGTGAAGAGCGGCT
>JAZSGG010000107.1:0-2838 GCA_045532595.1 Oscillospiraceae bacterium
CATGGCTACGATCCGACTTATAAATAACCGCTTCAATGCGGCAATTTGAGGTGAAGCATGACAAGATACAAAGGCAAGGGCGTATATGGCGCAGTGGCTGCAGGCAAAATCAAAGTGCTGAAGCGTCAGGATATGCAGGTAAAGAGAGTACGCACAGAATCTCCCGAAACGGAACTTAAACGTCTTGCAGCAGCAAAGGAAAAGGCACTTGCTCAGCTGCAGAAGATACATGAAAAGGCGCTTATTGAGGTCGGCGAGGCTAACGCTCAGATATTCGAGATACACATGATGATGGTGGAGGACGAGGACTACAACGAAGCAATCGAAGGCATGATAAAGACCCAGTGCGTGAATGCCGAATATGCCGTGGCAGTTACTGCAGACAACTTTGCTGAGATGTTCAGAGCGATGGATGACAGCTATATGCAGGCACGGGCTGCGGATGTGCGGGATATCTCAAACCGACTGATAGCTTGTCTTTCTGCTGAAAGCGACACTGCGGAACAATCCTCGGGCAAGGTGATAATATGTGCAGATGACCTCGCACCAAGCGAAACGGTGGCTCTGGATAAGAAAAACGTGCTGGCATTCGCAACGGCACACGGATCTTCAAACTCGCATACAGCAATACTTGCACGCAGTATGAATATCCCTGCGATAATCGGTCTGGGCGAGGAGTTTCTCCATACCGTCAAAGACGGCGATACAGCCATTGCTGACGGCTTTTCGGGCGAGCTTATCCTCTCCCCTGACGACGTAACTCTTGCTGATTACGAGCGCAGGCAGAAGGAAGAGCGCCGCAAGACTGAACTGCTGAGAAAACTGAAGGGCAAGGACAACATCACAATTGACGGTACACATATAAATATCTTTGCCAATATAGGCAGCGCTGACAGCATCGGTGAGGTGCTGCTGAACGACGCAGGCGGCATCGGACTTTTCCGCAGCGAATTCCTGTATCTTGAAAATAAAACGCTCCCCACCGAGGAGGAGCAGCTTCATATATACAAACGTGTGCTGGAGAGCATGGGCGGCAGAAAAGTCATCATCCGCACGCTCGATATCGGCGCAGACAAGCAGGCGGAATATCTCGGTCTTGACCGTGAGGATAATCCTGCACTGGGTCTGCGTGCGATTCGTCTTTGCCTTACACGGCCCGAAATGTTCAAATCGCAGCTCAGGGCGCTGTACAGGGCATCTGTATACGGTAATCTGGGAATAATGTTCCCGATGATAGCCTCTGTGTGGGAACTGGAAGAGATTCTTGCGCTGTGTGCCGAAGTTCGTACAGAACTTAGCGATGCAGGCGTGGAATACTCAGACAACGTCGAACTGGGAATTATGATAGAAACGCCTGCCGCTGCGATAATCAGCGACAGGCTGGCTCCTATGGTTGATTTTTTCAGCGTAGGCACAAACGACCTTATACAATACACCCTTGCCTGCGACAGGCAGAATCCTAAGCTTGAACGCTACTGTGACCCTCACCACGAAGCAGTGCTGCGTCTGATACGCTATGCTGCGGAGAGCGCCCACAAAAACGGTGGATGGATAGGAATATGCGGCGAGCTTGCCGCAGACACCTCAATGACCGAAACATTCCTGCGCATGGGAATTGACGAGCTTTCGGTCTCTCCTGCCTTCGTGCTGAAGGTTCGTGACGCTGTACGAAAAACGGATCTGAGAGATCAATAGACCGTCACGATCAGATCGCATCAAAGCCCTTCAGATACCTCATATTCTTAATGATGATTGCAGAGCGCCAGAAGTTTGCGGAGACCTCATACTCCTTGTAATCAGTCCACCACTGCCACGGAACGGGATATGAGCCGTCAGGCTGCTGTGAAGTGCGGATATATTCTGTCTCATGTTCTGCAATATCCGCATTATCCTTATAAAAGATGCTGCTGCGGCTGAGGAACAGATCAGATGGCAGAGTAACATATTCCACTCCCCACTTTTCCTTTTCCTGACATATGCAGCGAGTTACCAATTCTTTTAATCGGTTTTCAAATGCAGACATATCAACAAGCTGAATGCCTGTGTGCTTCAGTGCATCATAAAGCCTGATAAAGCATGCGGTGATGTGCTGCTCCTCAAAAAGCTCCTGGGAAAGAAGCCATTCCACTGCCTGCACAGCAGTATCACAACCCAGCTTATGCACAGCGCTGCCCTGCTCCGCATAACGAAGGATAAAGGCTGCCAGCGCCGCAGTAGGATTGTAGCGCAGTTCACCGACACCGTTAAACTCCCACCATATTGCGTGTGGATATTCGTTGTTTGTGGGAACTGTATTCAGCCACTGATTATGCTCGACATTGAAATCTGCGCCGCTTTCAAGATAGCGCAGTATACCTCGGATGATGGGATGAGACTTATCCTGCAAGCCGATCTCACAAATGATCTCAGTAGCTGCCCAAGTTGCAATCGGCGTGGAATTGGGATTGAGAAAGTCAGGCTCGATACCATGCCCAAAGCCGCCGTCCTCGTTCTGATAATAAGACAGTGCTTTCATGACATTTTCCCTGCTGCCGCCCTCAAAGTGATACTGCCAGCGTGCAAGATCCAGCGGACGGGCATTGCGATAGATAAATGCTCTTGCTTTTTCAAAAGTAGTCATATATATCCTCCAATATTTTTTATTATAGGATAACACATACCATAGGGATAGTATTGTAAAAATCCGACATTATCTGCGCTTTGCCGCAAAAACAACCGCCTCTCTCGGGGTCATAAGATGGCGGCGCTTGAAATCGTTAAGGAGATGTGCCTGATCTGTATAGCCGTATTTTTCCACAGCGTCAAGGATATCAAATCGTGGTGCGCTTATCATCTCCT
>JAZSGG010000125.1:0-19332 GCA_045532595.1 Oscillospiraceae bacterium
TAACATCATCGCAGTAAGAAACGGCAAGACCATCTACCGTGAGGGCAACACTGCCGTTAAGGTGTTCGACGAGGGCTACGCAAAGCCTGATGTTCTGAACGAAGCGCTCAACCAGTCCAGAGTTGAAGATATCGGCATCAATGTTCCCAGGATCCTTGAAGTTAAGATGGTGGATGGCAAGTGGGCTATCGTGAGCGAGTTCATCGAGGGCAAGACCCTTGCACAGCTCATGCAGGAGAATCCCGACAAGATGGATGATTATCTCAACCTGTTCGTGGATCTGCAGATGCAGGTGCATAAGGCTACCTGCCCCATGCTGAACAAGCTGAAGGACAAGATGAACCGCAAGATCACAGAGGCTGATCTTGATTCCACTACCCGTTACGAGCTTCATACCCGCCTTGAGAGCATGCCCAAGCACAACAAGGTATGCCACGGCGATTTCAATCCCTCCAACATCATCATGACCGCTGACGGCACGCCCTACATCCTTGACTGGTCGCATGTTACACAGGGCAATGCCTCCGCTGATGTGGCGAGAACATATCTGCTGTTCAATCTGGCAGGTCAGCCTGAGCTTGCATACGACTACCTCAACCTCTTCAGCAAGAAGAGCAACACCGCCAAGCAGTATATCCAGAAGTGGATGCCCATCGTGGCTGCATCCCAGTCCGTCAAGGGCAAGCCTGAGGAGCGTGAGTTCCTGCTCAGCTGGGTAGACGTGGTGGAGTACGAGTAATTTTGCTTCTCCTGCCCAATTCTCCGGGCAAGAAAATATATGCCGGATATCCGTCCTTCGGGGCGGATATTTCGGTTTTATGGCATAGAAAAAGACCGCATTCAAGCGGTCTTTTCTGTATCTGTAATTATTCCGTGTCCTCGTAATCGCATACGCCGTCGCCGTCCAGATCGTGATCCATGGGCGTGTTGCCGCCGATCATATCTCTGCCACGAACGTAGTACTTGTCACGCTGCAGGCGTACAGCCTCGTCGATCAGCTTCTTCGCCTCACGGGGGCGCTTCACGGACTTCAGCTCCTTTGCGGGAGTATCGCTGTCCTTTGAGAGCATCTTTATCGTGCCGCAGCCGACTAGCCTCTGTCCGAAGGAGAGCTGCAGCGACATATCGTACACTCTGTAAAGCTCTATCTCATCCTCCTTGATGGTGAACAGACCCATCTTTGTGATGAGCTTTGTATCCGTCAGAATATAGCGTGTGAAGGAGATGGGAAGTCCCAGTATGCACTTCTTGCCCGTCCAGATGATCTCGCCGTATTCCCGTGTGAGTTTTTCAAGATTTGCCATAACGCTCTTCCTTTCTGTATGCCGCAATGCGGCGCTGCGCCCCGTCAGACGGAGCGTGTATTGCTGTAGTAATCCGTAGCTGTGCCTTGTTCGGCAAGCGTGCGTATCTTTTCCTGTATCCTCTTATATTCAGCGGAGATGGCTGTCGTGCCCTGCTGCCGCAGATATACCTCGCCCTGCACACGGCGGAAGAAGAGATCCTCGCCGAAGAACGGCTCCATCCGCTGTATCTGCTTGTAGCTGTATACTCTTGAAAGGAACACCAGCTTTTCCTTAGGCGTGGTGTTCTGCTCAAGTCCGCCCATCATCAGCAGATCGTAAGCCGCATCTGCTGCAAGCTTCAGCCGCTTCTGAGCATATATATCCTTCGCGGCAAGCTCCATGAAGCCGATAACATCCTCGATGCGCTCGTTGTCACGGTTTCTCAGCCAGCCTGCTCTGTCATATACATACAGCGCACGGCAGAGCTTTGCCACCACTGCGTCATCCTCATGGAATTTCAGCACCAGCAGCAGGGGATAGCGCAGGTTCTTGTCAGGCTCGCCCGAGAAGCTGCCCACCGCAAAACGGGTGGTCTCATGATCCAGCCTTGCGGCGTCCGTAAACGGTGCGGTATCCACATTCAGGCAGTGGGCGAATATCTCCATTGCCGTTTTTATCAGGGCAGGGAAGCTTTCCGTTATCTGCCTGAAGAAGCCGTAGGTGTAATAAGGCGCCACAAAGCGGCCGCCCTTGGAAAGGAACTTCTTCAGTATATCCAGTGCGTATTCAAGGCTCTTCTGCGCAGCGTCCCAGTCGCTTCGGGAGCGGACTGCTGCTATACACGCATGTAGTCTGTCATCCCAGTTTTCCACGTCGTTCAGCTTCAGCACGCCTGCGGTCATCCTGCCGCATGCGGCCTCGAAATCCGTGGGACACCACTCCAGCGCACGGGAATAATGCTCGTAAGCCTTTGCAAAATCCCATTTGTTTATAAGCTCCTTCGCTGCGGCGCATTCCTCTCTGCACTCTGAAAGACCGTAGCCACGATCCTCGTTAGCATCATCCTCGTCTATGAGATCGCTGAGATCCACCTCCAGCGAAAATTCATCGGGTATAGCGGAGCGAAGTCCGCTCAGAAGATCCTCCCTTGCCTCGGCATAGGCGATATGCGTGCCGCAATAAAGGCAGAAGCCCGTGGGGAAATCGTCATCCAGCATTATCATACGCTCGCATCGGGGGCAAACACAGTAATCCAGCATATATGTCACTCCTTCCGGAGATAAGTTCTGTAACTATTTTAGCATATTATCCCTTATTTTGCAATACATTTCCCGCAAAAACAGCCACATTCCCGATCACTGCTGCTTCGGGGGATGTTTTCGGACATGGCGTTCCATCATTTCAACTAAACCGATTTGTGCAAAAGCACTGAAAGTTTTCTTGATTTTGAAAAAAATATTGCAAAATTCACACTATTATGCTATACTATAAAATAGCAAAATTTGTTCAGACTATTTTAAAAGGAGCTATAAATCTATGAACGAAAAAGTACAGCACATCATGGAGCTTATCCGTGAGAAGGGCATCAAGATGGTGGACTTCAAGATGGTTGATATCAACGGTCAGTACCGTCACGTTACCATCCCCGCAGATGAATTCAGCGAGGACACCATGAAGAACGGTATCGGCTTTGACGCTTCCAACTACGGCTATGCAGTTGTAGAGAAGAGCGACATGGTATTCATCCCCGATCCCGACAGCGCAGTTATTGATCCCTTCTGTGAGGTCCCCACACTTTCCATGGTGGGCAATGCGATGATAATCGATTATCCCGAGAACCGTCCTCTGGCACAGTATCCCAGAAACATCGTTGCTGCCGCTGAGCAGTACATGAAGGACTGCGGCGTGGCTGACACCATGCTTATCCTGCCTGAGTTCGAGTTCTATATGTTCAATAACGTGGGCTGGGAGGTTAGTCCTCAGTCCGTTGGCTATGCCGTGGACGCTCCTCAGGCGCACTGGAACAGCGCAACAGAGGGCATGGGCAACATCGTTGCAAAGCAGAAGAACTATCACATTGCAAAGCCGTTCGATATCTCCTATGAGGCACGCAGCGAGATGTGCCTGCTGATGGAGGAGGCGGGCATTCCCATCAACTATCACCACCCTGAGGTTGGCGCTGCAGGTCAGTTCGAGATCGAGCCTAAGCTCGGCAAGATGAGCAAGATGGCTGACGCTACCATGACCATCAAGTATATCATCCACAATGTTGCAAGAAAGTACGGTCTTTCCGCAACCTTCATGCCCAAGCCTGTTATGGGCGAGGCAGGTAACGGCATGCACGTTCACATGCTGCTGCTGAAGGATGGTCAGCCCGTATTCTCCGATGATAACGGCTATGCTCACCTCAGCAAGGAGGCGCACTGGTTCATGGGCGGTCTGCTGAAGCATATCGCATCTCTCTGCGCTATCACAAACCCCAGCACCAACTCCTTCAAGAGACTGGTGCCCGGCTTTGAGGCTCCTGTAACCGTTGGCTACGCTACCTCCAACCGCAGCGCAGTTATCCGTATCCCTGCTTATGCAAAGACTCCCGACCGTAGACGCTTTGAGCTGCGTAACCCCGACGCTACCTGCAATCCTTACTTCTGCTATGCAGCTATCCTGATGGCAGGTCTTGACGGCATCAAGAACCAGATCGATCCCCACGAGAACGGCTGGGGCCCCTACGATATGAACCTGTTCCACCTGAGCGAGGAGGAGAAGGCAAAGCTGACTCAGCTGCCCACATCCCTCGAGCAGGCTCTGGACGCACTGGAGGCAGATCACGATTATCTGCTGGCAGGCGGCGTATTCCCCGAGGCTCTTATCAACAACTTCATCAAGGGCAAGCGTGAGGAGTGCCGTGCAATGGCTGCTATTCCGACTCCCGCTGAGTTCGATCGTTACTACAATCTCTGATAAACAAGCAAAGCCTGAGAGGTTCAAACTTCTCAGGCTTTTTGATTTGCTGCATGTCTGACGAGCTTTAAATCAGAATAAACGCAGACACTCCCGCATAATAATGTGAAAAAGGCAACGTACAAAGCACATTGATCGGGGGTGCAGACAGATTGAAAGACAGAACCTTGCCTATCGGGGACTCAAACAGTGAAAGATGTGTCATACTCGGACACTACATAGTTGAAAACAACGCCACCGTGCGTAGCGCTGCAAAAGAATTCGGAATAAGCAAAAGCACGGTGCATCAGGATATTACAGCGAAGCTGCTTCAGGTAAACAGGCAGCTGCACGATGAGGTGAAGCTGGTGCTGGATAAAAACAAGCAGGAGCGGCATCTCAGGGGCGGTCAGGCGACTAAAGAGAAATACGCCGCCATATCGGAGCAGAAAAAGCGCTGAGCACACTAATAATTTGCGAACGAGAAAGCATCAGATACGAGGAATCCGCATAATGGCTAGGCCAGCTGCCTGCAATTATGCGGATGACAACGTAGATGCTGTTTATCGAAAGCAAAAAGCCTCCCGAAAAACGGGAGGCTCTTCATTTTCACTTATTGATGTCTTCAGTCAAGAAATTACTTTCTCTTCTTGGAAACCAGCATAGCGCCGCCAGCGAGAACAGCGAGACCAGCAACAGCTGCTACGCCCTCTACGCCTGTGTCAGGAGACTGCTTGTCGCCTGTTGTGGGAGCTGTTGTATCAACAGCTGCATCGGAACCTGCATCAGCAGCACCGCCGAGACCCTCGATTGTGAACTCAACTGCGATGTCGTCTGTGGGGTATGCACCGTTATAAGCGGGGCAATCTGTGTTCCAGATGTTAACTACGTTAACCTTGAGGTACTCGCCACCTTCGATGGGAGGATTCTCAACTGTAGCTGTAACCTGACCGTCAACGATCAGAGAAGCGCTCTTTACGAATGCTGTGGGGTTGTTGTTAGGATCGAAATCTGCAAAAGGAATATCTGTAGATACGATTACGAAGTTGAAAGCGGAAGCGCCGTCGATGGACCAGTCAAAGCCGTCCATGGAAACGGTGTATGTGCCGTCGCCGTCAACAGTAGCGTCTGTGTAATCAACGGGAATAGCGTAGCCGTTGATATCCCAGTCGAAGTTGTCTGCGTATGCAGGGAATGTCTCCTCGGGAGCATCGCCGCTGCCCCAAACTACCATGTAGTCCTCGAAGTAGCCTGTGCCGAGACCGTATGTACCGTCATCCCAGGAGTTACGGAAAGAGTAGGGTGTTGTCTGAACACCGATGTAAGCGTTGTAAGCGCTTGCAGTAGCAACGAGAGTTGCACCAACTGCTGCAGCTGCTGTTACAGCTGCAAGGATCTTAGAAACCTTCATTGTAAAAACCTCCATTAATTGTGAGTCGAATAAATGTGCGGATACCCACACACTATTTCATCTATAATTATATAACAATTTCCATATCAATTCAAGGCGCAATTGTGTACAAATCTACTAAGCGATTTCTGTGTATTTTGCATGATGTTTGTGAAAATGTTACATGACACTGTTGTTTTACGACAAATTAGAACAACATGATGATATGTCTCCAGTCCTCAAGCCACAGCACCATGTGAACATCATGCACATAGCTCTCGTAAAATTTTGTGTCTGTGACTGGTACGGAGAACCAGATATCATCTCCGTGCTGCAGCAGCACATCCACATCGTCAAGATCGTGATAGGTGACCACGTTCGCACCCTTGTCAAAGGTGCGTGCGCACAGCCTGCCATCGATCATATTGATCCATTGTTCCACATGAACTGCTTCAACTGTATCCTCAGTGTAGTATTTCAGCAGCTCGGCTTCTATCTCCTCTACGCTGTTATAGGGGAAGCTCTCGGGCAGCTCATACCAGTTGTCATAGACATTCCTGCAGCCTGCAGCCTTGGCTTCATCACCGCTGAAATAAACTATATGGCTAAGCTCCTGCGCCTTCAGCAGGGTGGACTGAACATACTCTTTTATTGTTTCGGGGGATGCTATATCCTCACTGCCGTTATAATATCGGGGTTTCATTATAAAAGTGCTACCCTTGCGGTACATCAGAAAGCCGATGTTCTCGTCATAGAGGTCGCTGCACCAGTCATCAGAGGCTATGCCGTTTATCTCTCCCGTGTATCTGAACTCTGCACTGATATCCACTATCCAGGCGTCGGGCAGAGCCTTTTCCTCGGCGGTGATGTTCCAACGGCTGTCCGCTTCGGACACTCTGCAGAAGTCCACTTTCACATCCTTGTATTCATTTATGCTGAAGGTGCGTTCTGTTTTGCCCACGCCGTAGCCCTCTAGCTGACCCAGAAGCTTTTCCGCAAGCTCCACGGCGATCCAATAGATATCCTCATCCGTTGTGGGGGAGGTGTAGAATTCTTCCCACTGCGGTGTGTGATACACCACAGATGGCTGCGCAGCAGGCACGGTATATACGTCCTCGGGGAGCAAGCCCGATTCAAGGTCATGCAGGAAGAACAGTCTGCTGCGGTAGTCGTTGTAGGTGCTTTCGCTGATGGGGGAGAAGGGCGCCTTGCCGTACCAGTCCTCGGTGAAATCCCAGCCGTAGCGGTAGAAAGGCTCGCCCTCCAGCGTACCTGCGGAGCAGAGATATTCAATATAGTAGCCGTCCCTGCCGTTGTGCTTTATCGCAGCGGTGACAGTCGCCTGCTTATAGCTGTCGGAATAGGGAAATTCAAAGAACAGGAAGCCGCTGTTTTCGCCCTGATAGCGGTATATAACAAGCTCGTCCTTTTCCGATGGGATATCCGCCTGCATCAGCGTATCATAGCCGAATTCCTGCTGCTGAATAAGATATCCGTCAACTTCCTCAAACACATACAGCGAATAACCAAAGTGTACAAGCACCTCTTCCTCGCCGTCGTTATCGGTATCCAGAACTGCTTTGCCGAACTCTTCGCCTGCCGCATCCTTTAGGGCTTGTATGCAGCAGAGATGTCCGCTGTCGGCTTCGTCGGTGTGCATATCAGTGATTATGTAAGCGCCGCCGTTGATGTCGTACTCATCGCTGTTCGGCACGAATTCTGTCATCACAAGCGAAGCTTCCTCGGGAACAGCGCCGATTACAAAGAACCAGCCGTCCCTGTCCCCGTCATTGTAACGGTGTGCGTCAAGCGCACTCATGCCGCTGAAGCGCTCATCGGTGAGCTGCTCCGTGAAATGCCAGTCGTTATATATCTTATCGAACACAAAGATGCTGCGTTCGCTGCTTTTTCCCGCCAGCAGGAGCAGCTCCTCCTCGCCGTCAAGATCGAGGTCAAGCTTCGTATCGCACATGAGCGTATAGCCGTCAGGCTTCAGCAGGTCACGCTCGAATATATCCACGGCAGTCTGTGGCTTATTCAACAGACCCTCAAAGTTCCTTTTGTACTCGTTTCCGAGATGCGCCCTGATCTGAGTTATCAGCCACACGCCCTCAAAGCATTCAAGCCTCATAACGGAATGCTCATAGATATAGCCACCCTTTCCGTTATGGCAGGCGGTACACAGCAGATAATCCGCATATACGCCCTCCTCGTAGTCCAGCAGACCAACAAGATCTGTCCATGCGGCGGTGCTCTCAGCGCTTTCATCCTGCAGCGCATAGGTCTTTCCGTCATGATAACGCAGGTGGCTTTCGATATGCTCCTTTAAGGTAATATCGTCATGATAGCTGCCGTCCAGCCACGGTGCTTCCTCAGGGTCTTCTGCCGCAAAGTACACATACTCGCCATCCTCATAAGCATACACATCCTGTGCAAAGGTATAATCGTAAAGGTCAGAAATGCTGTCATGCATGCTATGTTTTGTCGTGAAATATCTTTTATCAAGGGCAATGTAGTTCTCATCGTATCTGTCGCTCTCATCTCCCTCGGGCACCTTATGCATTATCTGATGCAGCATGACCGCCGCATTGAACCGCAGCTGTCCCAGCCAGAGCAGGTCCTCGTTAGTCAGATCGACTTCCTCGTGACCGTGGTCGCCTGTGCTGTAGGGATACTTTATCGCTCTGCCGTTGATGATGCCATATCCATAGCCTGTAGAGCTTGTGTTGATAAGCTCGTCATTCTCATAAATGTGGGTGTCACGGCGATGTATTATAGACTCAACAGGCTCAGACTGATACATATAATCAACACTTACCGTGAGCTTTTCGCCTCTGCCGTTCAGCGATATATCCTCTGCCCACAGATAAGCCGAATCACCCAACGAATCATCAGGAGCTTCTTCATGTGCTGAAAAAATAATATCCCTGCTGCCGTCAGAGGTCACCTTTTCCACTATTCCAAGGTTAGACAATGAATAATACAGTGCTTCACCGTCGCACAGGCAGCTTGTGATCCAGCCGCTGTCGTCAGTGTGCAGCAGAGTAAAGCCATCCTCACTGCGGTAATACATTTCGTGCAATTCCGCATTCTGAGCCATTTTTATCCTGTAGGCTTTCATCCAGAACTCACCGCCGCTGTCTGTCTTTGCATAAACAGCACTTTCTACTATTATATCAAGTCCGCCCTCGTCTATCGCCTGCTGTGCGGCTTCACGATAGCTGTCATCCTGAGCGTTTTCAAGCGAATCCTGCTGGCACTGCTCCTGATATTCCAGCGCACCTGCGCTTATCTCATTGATAAATGCAAGCGTTTCGGGATCGTTTCCCGTATACGGCTTCAAGCTCTGCCATGCGTCGGGGTCGGAGATATCCGACGTTTCGGCGCTTTCGGTGACTTCTGTTTCGGCGGTCACCTCGATGACAAGCTGCTCGGCGGTCTCGCAGCTTTCAGAGCTTTCGGAGGTTACCTCTGTCGTGGGGTCAGCCACGGAAAGTATCGGCTCACCGCCACGCAGCAGGAACGCTCCGCCTGCTACGCACAGCGCCAATGCTGCCGCCGCAGAGCCTATGCCTATCCACAGCCTGCGCTTCTTGCCGCTCTCCTTTTCAGGGGAGAGCTTCACGGGCGCAGCGGTGTACTCCGCACCGTCAGTGCCGCTGTATTCTTCAGGCGCATGCTTTGCGAAATACTCCGCTGCTTCGTTGGTGAATTTCTCGTCGATGCCCTCGGCGACCTTGCTCCAGAACTGTTCGTTCATATCTCCACCCCCTTTTCCTCAAGATAGCTTCTGAGCGCTTTTCGGCTTCTGAGCAGGCTGCTCTTTACCGCCGAAATGCTCATTCCCGTGTTGTCTGCGATATCGTTCAGGCTCATATTATAATAATATCTCGCCACGAACACCACACGGTTCTTCTTGCCGCAGCCTTCAAGAAAGCCGTTTATATGCTCCGCTATCCTGCCGCTGTCGTAGCGGCTCTCTACAGTTTCGCTGTCGGGAAGAAGCTCGGCAAGCTCCTCCAGCTGCTCATGCACAGAGCGCCTGCGGATGGCTTCGTATGCATTCAGCGCCGTGTTGCGGACAATCCTGCACAGATATCCGCCCAGTGATTCGGGACGCTTCGGCGGAATTGCGTTCCACAGCTTTATGTAGGAGCTGCTCACGCACTCCTCGGCGTCCTCACGGTTATTGAGGATGCCGTAGGCTATCCTGCCGCAGAGAGTGCCGTATTTCTTCCGCACCTCGTCAAGCCCCTGCTCCGATCGGGCGAAGAACAGCTCGATAATATTCAGATCATCCATATATATCAGCCCCCATTCGTAAAAAGAGGTTTTTGCTCCCTCATTAAGTATAACAGATATCGGAGCGGTTTGGTTGCTTTTTCCGAGAGAAAATTATTTTTAGTGCATAATTGATGCAATCCGTCATTTTGGAGTGGGTTTTTATATAAAAAACGGTAAATTTCCTGCAAAATACGAAAGATTTTCATAAACTACTTGCAAAATTCCTGCATTTGGTGTAATATAGATGTAGCATTTTCCGAACTTTTTCTGAAATGAGGATATGAATTATGAAGGATGATCTGCTGCAGCGTATTTCGGACATGATGCCCGAATTCTCAAAGGGTCAGAAGCTTATCGCAAAATTTATTCTGGAGCATTACGAGAAAGCGGCCTATATGACGGCGCTGAAGCTCGGCAATACAGTGAATGTCAGCGAATCCACGGTGGTGCGCTTTGCAAACAAGCTGGATTATGAGGGATATCCTCAGCTGCAGCGCTCTTTGCAGAGCCATATAAAGAACAAGCTCACATCCCTGCAGCGCATGGACGTGACAAGAAACCGCATCGGCGATCTCGGCACGGTGGAGGGCGTTCTCACGCAGGATATCGACAAGATACGCCGCACCATCGAGGCTGTCAGCCCCGAGGCATTCGACAGCGCAGTTGATACCATCTGTGCTGCTGAGAATATCTATATCCAGGGCGCAATGAGCAGCGGTATACTTGCGAACTTCATGCATTATTATCTGCGCCTTATCTTCAATAACGTCAGCCATATCGGTGCTGTAGGCACTAATGAGCTTTATCAGCAGATGGTGCATATCGGCAAGGGGGATGTGCTTATAGCTATGTCCTTCCCACGCTATGCTTCAAGCACCATCGAGGCGTGCCGCTTTGCCAGTGAGCGTGGTGCGAAGATAATCGCCATCACGGACAGCGAGAACTCGCCGCTGGTGCAGTATTCCGATCACACGCTGTATGCGTATTCCGATATGGTCTCCTTCGTTGACAGCTTAGTTGCACCGATGAGCCTTATCAATGCGCTTATCGTGGCGGTATCCGACCGCAACCGTGAGCGTGTGGAGAGCAGCTTCAAAATGCTCGAGCAGCTCTGGGAGCGCACTGAGGTATACAAGAAGGATGTATGATATCATAATAATCGGCGCAGGCGCTGCGGGCATGATGTGTGCCATTACCGCCGCAAGGATGGGGGCAAAGGTCGCTGTCTGCGAAAAGAACGACCGCCCGGGCAGAAAGCTTGCCATTACGGGCAAGGGTCGCTGCAATGTCTGCAATAATTCCGATAATGAGAATATAATGAAGAACATCCCACGCAACGCACGGTTTCTTTACAGTGCGCTGTCGCAGTTCTCGGCGCAGGATGTGATGAGCTTTTTCGAGGAACTGGGCGTGCCGCTGAAGACCGAGCGTGGCGACCGTGTGTTTCCTGTTTCGGATAAGGCGGCGGATGTGGTGAATGCTCTCGCAAGGGAGATGAAGCGTCTCGGTGTGGAGCTTATCCACGAGGCGTGTACAGCTCTCATCATCGAGGACGGCGAGTGCCTTGGAATAGTCACCAAAAAACGCCGCATCGAGGCGGCTTCAACGATAGTTGCCACAGGCGGAATGTCCTATCCCGTGACAGGCTCGGACGGCTTCGGCTACAAGCTTGCAAAGCAGGCAGGGCATACGATAATCCCGCCCGAGCCGTCGCTCTCTGCCCTTAAAACGGAGCAGAAGTGGACTGCATCTGCCGCAGGACTTGATCTCCGCAATATCTCGATGAAGCTGCTGGATAACGGCAAGTGCATATACGAGGATTTCGGCGAGCTTATGTTCACTGCGAGCGGAATCTCAGGCCCCACAGTGCTGAGTGCTTCGGCGCATATTCCGCAGATGGAGCGGGGGAGATATTCCGTAAAAATCGACCTGAAGCCTGCGCTTTCGGAAAAGCAGCTGGACGCACGCATCCTGCGTGATTTCGGCGAGCGCCGCGGCAACGCCTACAAGGACAGTCTGCGTGGACTTCTGCCCGCACAGCTGGTACCTGTGGTGGTAGAGCTTTCGGGTATCGACCCCGAAAAGCGTGTGGATGAGATATCCAAAGAGGAGCGCAAGGCTCTCGGCGGCGTGCTGAAGGGTCTGACTCTCGATATAAGCGGCTTCCGCCCCATTGACGAGGCGATAATCACCCGTGGCGGAGTATCCGTCAAGGAGATAAGCCCCAAAACGATGGAATCGAAGCTGTGTGGCGGTCTGTACTTCATCGGCGAGGTGATAGACTGCGACGCCTATACGGGCGGCTTTAACCTGCAGATAGCCTTTTCCACAGCGTATGCGGCGGGAATGGCGGCGGCTATGAGATAAATATAATCATCCTGAGAAATGCAGAGTGGTAATAAAACAGCAGATCCGGAGAAGATTCAGTTTCTTCTTCGGATCTTATTTATTGAGTTGTTTGCGGTGTGGTTCTACCGCTGTTTAGACGAATTGTAGTCGCAAGGGTAGGGGTCAAACCTACGGTTTACCCCTACTACCCCTATCCCTTAGTTCCGCATGCCGCTTCGCTATGCGGCGATATTGCAGGATGAGTTTATCGTGTCTGTTTGTAGCATTTGATTGATAGGCACTTCGTACCTCGCCTTTAAACTTCGTGCGGAAAATTGACCTATCTAAGCGCAAGCGCCAGCCGCATAGCTTGCAACGTCGCCTGTAATAAATCTGTGAAATGCACATTCAAACCATCTTAATTAATTGTCGTTCATCAGCTGTATTGCAACAGTTTAGATATATCACAAGTTAATTAAAAACCACGTCAAAAGCTATGCGGCTAGCCGTAACGCATAGATAAGTCAATTTGCACCTCGAAGTAAAAAGGAGAGTTCCGAAGTGCAATATAACAAAAAGCTACAATCAGACACGATAAACCATTCCTGAAAAATCGCCGCACAGCGAAGCGGTGTGCGGGATTAAGGGATAGGGGTAGTAGGGGTAAACCGTAGGTTTGACCCCTACCCTTGCGACTACATTTCGTCTAAGCGGCGGTAGAGCTACACCGCAAACCACACGATAAATCAAACTCGCTACAATTCACTCAAACGGCGCTAACGCCACACTGCAAACAACCCGATAAATAAGATCCGCAGAAGAATGATTCGGCTTGACATACTATCCCCTCTGTGATATAATACAGTTAATACAGTTTACGAGAGGAGAAAGCCATGAAATTCTCATCCTTTATGTATCTTGCAGGCTTCGGCGTAAAGACCATCCTTTTCAGGCAGAAGAAGCCGATACTCGGCACTGTCATCGTGACGGATAAGTGCAATCTCTCCTGCAAGCACTGCTCGGTGAACAACATAACGGCGGTGATCCATCCCTATGCGCAGATTAAGAGCGAGATGCAGACCCTCTACGACATGGGCGTGCGAATCCTGTTCTTCTGCGGCGGCGAGACCTTCATGTGGCAGGACAGCGGAAAGAACATCCGTGATCTTGTCATCGAAGCGAAGCAGATGGGATTCATGATAGTGAATGTGGTCACGAACGGCACGTTTCCGCTGGATCTCCCCGAGGCGGATCTTATCCTTCTGAGCCTTGACGGAGATCGTGAACGCCACAACGCTGTGCGTGGCGATACCTACGATAAGATAATGGAGAACATCAGCCGTGCCACAGCGGACAACATCTGCTTTTACATGGCGATAAGTCAGATAAACAAGGATGCGGTAAAGGAGGTCTGCGCCCTTGCACGGGATACAAAGAACGTGCGTGCGGTGAGCTTCAATTTCCACACACCCTATCCCGATACAAAGGAGCTTGCGCTCTCCGTTGAGGAGAAAACGCAGTGCTGCGAGGATATAAAATACATGATGAAGCAGGGCGCACCTGTGTTCAATCTGAAGGGCGCTTTCAAACATCTTATCCACAACAGCTTTCCCACGCCCTGTCATCAGTGCGTTGTGATGGAAAACGGCGTTCTCAGCACCTGCGGCAGATGCATCCATGTGGATGGCCTGTGCGAGAAGTGCGGCTACTTCTTCGTGGCGGAGTACACGCTGCTTTTCCGTGGAAATATCCGTATAATCTTCGAGATGCTTAGTACATATCTGAAATATATCTGAGGTATACATGGGAATCATTACAAATCTTACACGCTCCTGGCTGACACGCTCTTTCATACCGTTCACGTTCCGCAGCGAATACGACGATATCCTGCCCTATAATGACTGCGACAGCCTCGGGCTTTATGTGCATATCCCGTTCTGCAAAAGCATATGCAGCTTCTGTCCCTATTGCAAGACTATCTTTTCGCAGGAGAAGATGGAGCGCTACATAGATTCTCTTCTTAAAGAGATACGCATGGTGGGGGAGAGCGGCGGCAGAAAGACCGTCACCTCGCTGTATTTCGGCGGCGGAACTCCCGCCCTTGCAGCGGACAGGATAGGCGAGATAATAACCGAGCTTCGTAAGTATTACGACATAACTGACGGCATAGGTCTGGAGCTTCATCCCGACAACGTGAACGTGGAGACCCTGCAGAAGCTGAAAGCCGCAGGCGTAACAAGGATAAGCATCGGAATACAGTCGTTCTGCGAGAAATATCAGCACATCCTCGGCAGAAAGAGCGTGGATATCGGGGCGATGAAAGAAGCGCTCTCGCAGGTGAAGTTCGATACAGTTTCGATGGACTTCATCTTCGCTCTGCCCGAGCAGACCTACGAGGATCTTCGCTCCGATATGGAGACGGCGTTCTCCGCAGGCGCAAATCATGTGGCGATATATCCGTTCATAGATTTCACCTTTACGGAGAGCAAGGTAAAGGCGATGAAGAAGCGTGAAAAGCACCGTCTGCTTGACGATATCACCGCCTACTGTGCCGAAAAAGGCTACACAAGAAGCTCGATATGGACATTCTCCTCCGAGCCTGAGGCACGCTACTCCTCCATGACGAGGGAGAACTTCCTCGGCTTCGGCTGCTCCGCCACGACACTGCTGCGGGAGCAGTTCAAGATAAACACCTTTTCGGTGGAGGAATACTGCCGCCGCATAGACGAGGGAAAGCTTCCCACCTCGCTGACCCTGCGATTTACCGAGCGGCAGAGGATGGTGTACTGGCTGTTCTGGACAGCTTACAGCACCCGAGTGGACAGCAGGGATTTCGAGAGCTTTTTCGGAAAGCCGCTGCGCAGGATGTACGGCGCAGAGCTGCGGCTCGCAAAGCTGATGGGCTTCATCACCGAGGAGGACGGAGTATTCTCCATGACGCCGAAGGGCGCATTCTATTACCATTACTACGAGAATTTCTACACCCTCGCATATATAGACAGAATGTGGGGCGTGATGCGAAAAGAGGCATTCCCCGAGGGGATAGAGCTGTAAATTGGAATTTGACGAGCGTAGCTCGTCAAATTCAATGAGGAATTAGGAATTAGGAATGAGGAATATCGGTGTCCCCTTCGGGGACGGATTAAAATGCGGCTACGCCGCAATGCCATGCGACGTTACGGCGCAGCCGTTTTAAAATCTGTCGGCGTTAGCGTGTTTGGACGTTTGTTCACAGAACGAACGTAGCGTTGACGGCTACGCCGTCAATGCGCTCACTCCTCATTCCTAATTAATTTGAAACGCTCCGCGTTTCAAATTCCGATTTATCTTTGATAAAATGGCGAAAAATATCGAAAAAGTTCATATTTTGTTAATATTAGTATAGTAAACTCTGCTTGAATATGTTATAATAGGGGTGGTATATATTAAAATACTTATCTACATCCTGCTCGGTCTGGTTGGAGCATTTTTACTGATGATACTGTTTCTGACGGTGGTCGCACTGACGATAGATCCTAAGAAGCATTATGAACATGAGCATCCGTTTTACAGGGGTGTACTCAATGTCTTTTCGGGCGCTGCACTGTGGCTGCTGGGTGTAAGGACTACGGTGGAGGGCGCTGAAAAGCTCCCTAAGGAGAGCAATTTCCTGTTCATCAGCAATCACCGTTCCAATTACGACCCGATAATCCAGTGGTATGTGCTGAGGGAGTACAAGCTCACCTTCGTCTCCAAAAAGGCGAATTTCAGAGTGCCTTGGTTCGGACGTATAATCCACCGCTGCGGATTCCTGCCTATAGACAGAAAGAGTCCCCGAAAGTCTATGGAAACGCTCGGCAAGGCGGCTGATCTTCTGAGCAGAACAGAAAAGTGCGTTGGCATCTATCCCGAGGGAACACGCAGCAAGAGCGTGGAGCTGCTGCCTTTCCACAAGGGCGTGCTGAAGATAGCGCAGAAGGCCGAGCGCCCTGTCGTTATCGCCGTTATCGAGGGTACTGAAAAGGTATTTAAAAATATACTGCGCCTCAGGCGTTCAAAGATCGTGATAAGAATACTGGAAACGGTGGATACCGAAAGGGTAAAGGCAACGAAATCCTCGGAGCTTGGCGAATACGCCTATGCGCTGATGGACAGTTCCTTTACCGATAAGTAAGGAGTAATATGGCTACATACGTTATTTACAATTCCCTTGCAGGCAACAGCACCTGCGAGAGCAAGCTCGGTGAACTGAAAAAGCACCTGCAGGGCAGGGAATACACCATGCTAAGCACTGCTGATATCGAAGGATATGCGCAGTTCATGAGCGGACTTCAGGAGGATGACGAGGTCGTACTATGCGGCGGCGACGGTACTATCAACCGCTTCGTCAACGACACTGCGGACATGGAGATACGCAACACCATACTCTACTACGCAGCAGGCAGCGGTAACGACTTTCTGAAGGATCTTGACAAGCCTAACGGTGCAGCACCGTTTCCCATTAACGAATACATAAAATCTCTGCCCATAATCACAGTGAACGGAAAGCGCTCCCGCTTCATCAATGCTATCGGCTACGGCATCGACGGCTACTGCAGCGAGGAGGGCGACAAGATAAGGGCAAGATCCCCGGGCAAGCGTGTGAACTATGCTCCCATTGCGATAAAGGGTGCGCTGTACGGTTATATCCCCAGAAATGCAACGGTCATCGTTGACGGCGTAGAGAGACATTACACAAAGGTGTGGCTCGCTCCCACCATGCACGGAAGATTCTTCGGCGGCGGCTTCATGATGGCTCCCGCACAGGACAGAATGAACGCCGAGGGCAAGGTGACGGTGGTCGTGGGACATGATATTTCGAGACCCGTTGTAATGAGGATATTCCCCACCATCTTCAAGGGAACACATGTGCGGTTCAAAAAGCAGCTGGATTTCATTGAGGGTCATGAAGTGACCATCAGATTCGATAAGCCCTGCGCCCTGCAGATAGACGGCGAGACCGTGCTTGCCGTGACGGAATACAGCGTAATGAGCAGCGGCAGGGTAAGGGAGCTTGAGAAAGAAGCAGCGACAGTGTAAGAATGCAGTGTGTTCGTTCGTGACTGAATAACAAAACGACCCGTGATTTATTTCACGGGTCGTAATTTTTGGATTTTTATGCTGTAACGATCTTGCTTGCGTCGTGCAGGTTGAGGTAATCAACTGCCCACTCACGCATCTTGTACTTCAGGATCTTGCCTGCGGCATTCATCGGGAAGCCTTCAACGAAAGCAACGTATCTGGGAACCTTGTGCTTTGCAAGTCTTTCCAGAGCATACTGCTTCATTTCCTCAACGGTAGCCTCCTCGCCGGGCTTCAGAACGATGCAAGCCATGATCTCCTCGCCGTAATCCTTATCGGGAACGCCGATGACCTGAACATCCTTTACCTTGGGGTGAGTATAGAAGAACTCCTCGATCTCCTTGGGGTAGATGTTCTCGCCGCCACGGATTATCATATCCTTGATACGGCCTGTGATCTTGTAGTAGCCGTCGGGAGTACGTCTTGCAAGGTCACCCGAATGCAGCCAGCCGTCGCTGTCGATGGCAGCAGCGGTAGCCTCGGGCATCTTGTAGTAGCCCTTCATGATGTTGTAACCACGTGCGCAGAACTCGCCGTCCATGTTGTCGCCGAGATCCTCGCCTGTTTCGGGATCAACGATCTTTGTTTCAACGCCGAACAGGGAAGCGCCTACGGTGTTTACACGGATCTCGATGCTGTCGGTTGTCTTGGACATTGTAGTAGCAGGAGAAGCCTCTGTCTGACCGTATGTGATGCAGATCTCAGGCATGTGCATCTTCTCGATAACTTCCTGCATCGTCTTGATGGGGCAGGGGGAGCCTGCCATGATGCCTGTTCTCATGTGGGAGAAGTCGGTCTTGTCAAAGTCCTCGTGACCCAGCATAGCGATGAACATGGTGGGAACGCCGTGGAAGCAGGTGATCTTTTCCTTGTTGATGCATGCCAGACCCTTTCTGGGAGAGAATGCAGGGATAGGCGACATGGTAACGCCGTGGGTCACACTTGCGGTCATAGCCAGAACCATGCCGAAGCAGTGGAACATAGGCACCTGGATCATCATTCTGTCGTGGGTGGAGAGATCCATGCAGTCGCCGATTGCCTTACCGTTGTTCACGACATTGTAGTGAGTGAGCATTACGCCCTTGGGGAAGCCTGTTGTTCCCGAGGTGTACTGCATGTTCACAACATCGTCCTTGTCGATCTTTGCACGCATCTCGTTCACACGCTCCATGGGAACGGTATCGGCAAGAGCCATAGCCTCATCCCATGTGAAGCAGCCGTCCTGCTTGGAATCGGTGGTGATGATGTTCTTCAGGAAGGGCAGGCGCTCGGAGTTCAGCTCGCCGGGCTTGCAGGTCTTAAGCTCGGGGCAGAGCTCCTTCATGATTCCCACATAGTTGGAATCCTTGAAGCCGTCTATCATAACAAGAGTGTGAGTATCGGACTGGTGCAGCAGGTACTCAGCCTCGTGGATCTTGTACGCAGTGTTCACTGTAACAAGAACGGCGCCGATGTATGTACAAGCCCAGAATGTGATATACCATGCAGGAACGTTTGTTGCCCAGATAGCAACGTGATCGTCCTTCTTTACGCCCATTGCGATCAGCGCACGGGCAAAGCGCAGAACATCCTCACGGAATTCAGGGTATGTTCTTGTATAATCAAGCTCGGTGTAGCGGAAAGCGTACTGCTCGGGGAATTCCTTGCAGATGCGGTCCAGCACATCGGGGAAGGTATCGTCGATGATGGTCTCCTTGGGCCAGGGGTAATAGCCTGTGCCTCTTGCGTCTATCTGCAGAGTGCTTTTAGCCTGCAGATAAGGCTTCATGAAGCGTGCGAACTGAGGGAAGATGATACCTGCCGCATACAGATCTCTTGACCATCTCTTTACCCAAAGTCGGAGGCCAAGCTGTCTTAGAAGACAATACTCAGGAACCACTCCTTGGCACACAGAACGACATGGCTACGATCCGACTTAGCCTGCAGATAAGGCTTCATGAAGCGTGCGAACTGAGGGAAGATGATACCTGCCGCATACAGATCTCTTGACCATCTCTTTACCCA
>JAZSGG010000121.1:0-23570 GCA_045532595.1 Oscillospiraceae bacterium
GTGGTGGGGCTTTGCCCCACGCCCCACAAGCCTTTTTGAAAAAAGGCTTGACCTAAAAACCAAT
Organism: Oscillospiraceae bacterium; assembly: GCA_045532595.1. Classification (GTDB taxonomy): domain Bacteria; phylum Bacillota; class Clostridia; order Oscillospirales; family Ruminococcaceae; genus CAG-115. The sequence goes on from JAZSGG010000121.1 coordinate 65, forward strand.
CCGCACTTCGTGCGGAAGTCGCTGGCAAATTTCGATTTACACAAAACAAGAGAAAAGGATATATAAGTATGAACATAAAAGCAGTAGTATTCGACATGGACGGAGTTATCTTTGACTCCGAGGCAAAGGTGCTGGAAAGCTGGCTGGTGGTTGCCGAAAAGCACGGCGTACAGGATATAGAAACGCTGTTCAGGCGCTGTCTCGGCACGACATACGCCGAAACACGCCGCCTTGCACTGGAGTTTTACGGCGAGGATTTCCCGTATGACGAGTACAAGGCAGAGGTCTCTGCGCTGTATCACGAGCGCTATGACGGCGGCAGGTTGCCCACAAAGCCGTATATCAGGGAGCTGCTGGAGCATCTTCGCAGCAGCGGTGTGCGCATAGGTCTTGCCTCCTCCACACGGCGGCAGGTGGTGGAGCAGCAGCTCGACTGGGCGGGGATACTCCCCTATTTCGACAAGCTGGTGTGCGGAGATATGGTCACACGCAGCAAGCCTGCGCCTGATATCTTCCTGAAGGCGTGCGAGGAGCTTTCCGTGGCTCCCGAAAACACCGTCGCCATTGAGGACAGCTACAACGGCATTCGCTCCGCTCACGCCGCAGGCATGATAGCAATAATGGTGCCAGATCTCGCTCCCCCCACTGAGGAGATGCAGCAGCTTGCGCATGTCATTCTCCCCGACCTCGGCGCCGTGAAAGAGTTCCTGAAGTCTTGAAATCTCTGTCATTTTATGCTACAATGATTCACGGAAAGTGGTGAAATGATAATGAAAAAAGGACTTATTCTCGAAGGCGGCGCACTGCGTGGACTCTTCACGGCGGGCGTTATCGATGTGATGATGGAAAACGGCGTGGAATTCGACGGCGCTGTCGGCGTTTCCGCAGGAGCGGCTTTCGGCGTGAACTACAAATCAAAGCAGATAGGCAGAGTTATCCGCTACAACACCCGCTTCTGCCGTGACAAGCGGTATTTCGGCGTGCGGTGCTTCCTGCGCACGGGAGATCTCTACAGTGCGGATTTCGCATACGGCGAGGTGCCGCTGAAGCACGATCCGTTCGACTTCGAAGCCTTTGCCGCTGACCCGATGGAGTTCCATGTGGTCTGCACGGACATCGAAAAGGGCGTGCCTGTCTACCACCGCTATGAGGGATGGAACGATCACGGGTTTGACTGGATAAGAGCCTCGGCGTCCATGCCGCTGGTGTCACGCAAGGTGGAGATAGACGGCATGAAGCTTCTTGACGGCGGAATGTCGGATTCCATACCGCTGAAACACTTCGAGAGCATCGGCTACGACCGCAACATAGTCATCCTGACCCAGCCAAAGGGCTACGTCAAGGAAAAGAACAGCGCAATGCCGCTGATAAAGCTGAGATACAAAAAATATCCGAAGCTAGTGGAGCTTATGGCGCACCGCCACGAGGTATACAATGCGCAGATCTCCTACATAGAGGAAAAGGAGTGCAAGGGCGAGGTGCTGGTCATCTGCCCCGAAAAGGCGCTGTCCATAAGCAAGACGGAAAAGGATCCCGAGGTGATGCGTGCGGTATACAAGCTCGGCAGAGAGGCTGCAGAAAAGCACCTCGCCGGGATAAAGGCGTTTCTCGCTGAGGGCGAATAACAGAATAACAGCAAAAACGGGAGCATCCACTGCTCCCGTTCCGTTTATTCAAAAATACGCATCATCCATATATGGCTTCAACATAAGAATCATAGTAGAAAAACGTCAGATCCACTTCGTCGATGTAGTCAAGCGGGCCGAGGTTCATCTCATAGAACTGTATCTCGTTTGAAGCTATGGACGTTTCAAGCGCCAGACCATCCGCCTCATACAGCACATTACCCATGTAATCATACACCGACATGTACAGATAAAGCTCTGTCGGGAAGCTGTAATCGCCGTTTATCAGCTCGATGTGTACGGTCACCGTGCCATCCTCGTTGATGATGACATTCACCACCTCAGCCATGCAATGATCGCAGAGAACTGTGCCTGTTGCGGTCTGATATGTCTGGACGGTGTGGCAGGTCGTGCTGTCGGGGCCGTAGGGATACAGTATCTGCTCGATGGTAGTATTGAGCGGATGCTCCTCGGGCAGACGGCTGAAGCGCCATTCGTCACCGTCACGCACGATGACATTCACATCATCCACAAAATCGCAATGATAATGTATCGGCGCACCATCGTATGCGTTCTCATAGAAGGTGTACATTCCGAATATGGCGTCACTCGTATACTCATATACCGAGATATGCATCTGCGGATAATCCACACAAAAACCGATGATGTCGTATATCTCCGCTACCTCGGCGGTGGTGTAGGTATCATCAAAGTATTTTTTGAATGCGGAATAGGTATTCGTAGAAGCGGTCTGCATCAGCTTATGCACCATTTCGGTGTAGATGGCCTCCGCCTCGTAGTAGGACAGCGGCTGAGGCTCGGACTCCTGCGTTTCTGCGGCAGGAGCATCCTCTGTTTCGGGAATGGCAGGCTCCTCTGTTTCGGGAACGGCAGGCTCTTCTGTTTCGGGAACGACACTTGCCTCGGCTGTGACGACAGGCTGTGACAGATAAGGCTGCGAGGAGTTATCCTCCTTTTCCCTGCCTGTCAGCAGCAGGATTATGATGACTATCGCCACCGCAAGCAGCGATACCGCCGCCACCACAGCTATCTTCAGCGCTGTGCCTGAGGACGGCTTCTGCTGCACGTTTATGACGGAGTTGTTGTCACCTGCGTAATTGTTGGTGATGGTCACTGCGGCAGGCTCCCTGCCCTCACGGCGGGCAACGACACGCTCTATAGCCGCCGAAAGCTCTGCTATCTTGTAATCGCCCTTAGACGGCTCGGCAGCTACCCAGTGGCAGCCCAGCAGATAATACTCGAAATCGCCCGAAAGCGGAGTATCGTCTATCTTGTACGGGATGATGGACAGGTCCCTTGCACCTGCAATGCCTATCTCCTTAGGCACCTGCGAGGATTCGCAGGAATTGCGGCTGTAGATGACGATGAACACCTTTGCCGCTGTGATAGCGGTGTTTATCGACCTTGCCCAGTCCTCGCCGGGGAGGATATCACGGGGCGCTATCCAACAGGAATAGCCCTGCTGCTCTATCTGAGCGCACAGGGCGTCTGCGACCTCTTTATCTTTGGAACTGTAGCTTATAAAAACATCGGACATCTGAAGCTTTACCTTTCTGTTGTATCATGCCCAGGGGTCGGTACTCTCGGGCTTGCGGATATCTGCCAGCAGGAACTGCTCCCACAGATACCACTTTCCGTCCTTTGCAAGGCGCAGCTTCACCTGTCTGGGACTATCCGCTCCGCCTGAACGGATGTGGAGCGTAGCATAATTCTCGTTGGTGTAGGAATAGGGATTATCGCTCACCTCGATGGTGTAGGGCTGCTGAGGAGCGTAATCGTTGGCAGGAATTGCGCCGTTGAAATAGGAACGGGGAACGTAGTCCTTGTCACGGAATCTGTCAGCGATGAACTGCTTTTCCATATTGCTTATCTCACGGGGGCCGCTAAGATACTGCAGCATAGACAGGGACAGCTCCTTATCCTGCGGATAGAAGCACAATGCCAGCACTGTCATTGCCGCTGTGTCAAAGGGCGAAGCAAGCTGTGCCTGAGGAAGCGCCTTGAACTCATCAAGGGTATCGGGCAGCTTTGCAAAAACTATCTTCTCGGTCTTGTTGCCGCCTGCGGCAGGCGTCTTGTTCTGAAGGTTATCAAAAAGTCCCATAATAATTACTCCTTTTCAGTGGTTTCCGGTATAAGGCTGCTGAGAAGCGAGCGTGTTGCACTGACAGCGCCGAGACACTCCTCAGGGAATTCCTGATTGCTGTTAAATCTTATCGTGCGGTCCGAGAATTCTATCTTGACGCTGCACACTGCCGCATCAAGGAGCAGAAGCTCGCTGTCAGGCAGATCCACGCATCTGCTCATGCACTTTTCATCGTACAGGGTGTTGAAGGCGTAGATGGCGTTGCGGTCAAGCTCGTAGGTGGCACTGGTCTCCTCCTCACCTGCTGCGGCGCACTCGCTGACCTCCAGCAGTACCCTGCCCTCTTCATCGCTTGACAGCTTCATATAAAGGCTTGCGCCCGACATATCCCCTGCTTCGGAATATGTGACGCTCTTGAAATAAGACTTATTCTCCATATCGCCGCCATCGAGGATGTGATCCTCAGGCTTCAGCATCGCCGACAGTATGGGGAGCAGCAGTATCACGGCTATCACCACTGCGATGACCGCCGCACCTATCAATATCCATTTAAGCATCTTCACCCTTACACCTCCATTTTGAATGATATCCGACAGTAACGATTTGCCATTTAAACTACTAACATTATAACATCTCTCCCCCAATCAGTCAAGAGTTTTTTGCGGCTCAGCGTGGCTTTCGCTGCCTGCGGGATAGCATTTTTCACTCCCCGACATACTGCAGATGTCAATGGCGATCGAAACAACAAAAGGCAACACAGACTTCGATAAAAAAGCTCTCACTTTGGTTAAGTTTTTCTCAACAAATACGCTGTGGACAAATCAAGAGAAATCGGGTATTATTATAACAGGAGCTCCAATAAACATACGGAGGATAATACTATGCTTAAACTTGGTGAAAACCTTAAAAAACACAGAACAAATCGTGAGCTGACGCAGGAACAGCTTGCGGATGTTCTCGGTGTATCGGCACAGGCTGTGAGCCGCTGGGAGAATGGTACGACTTACCCCGATATAACGCTGCTGCCGACTATTGCGAGTTATTTTGAAATTACTCTTGACGAACTTATGGGAATGCAGGATTTCAAAAGCGAGGAACAAATTAAAGAATTGCTTGCTAAAATTGATGAAAACAGTAATAAGGGCTTGATTTATGAGAATATTCTGCTCTTAAGAGAGGCGGTAAAAACTTATCCCACAAATTATCAGCTGCAATTCAGGCTTGTAAATCAGCTTACATTTTGTCAATTTAAAAACGGGCAAGGCTTATCAGAGGAAGAACAAAACGATCTTAATCGGGAAGCAGTCGAGATAGGAAACCGTATTCTATCACGCTGTAACGACGGTGAGATAATCCACCGCACAACGCAGCAGCTGTGTTATATCTATTCAAGGCTTGGTGAAACGGAAAAAGCTATTGAATATGCGAAAAAGCTCCCTGATATAGGTGCTTGCAGCACGGTGATTCTCGGCGATATATATGAGGGCGAACAGCAGAAATTGCACCTGCAGCAAGCAGTAAAATATTATACAAGTGTATTCTGGTGTGATTTAAGGAATATGGCAGACCTTGAATATAAAGACGAAACAATGACTACAGCCGAAAGAATTGCAATACTGAAAAAAGCACTTGAACTTCTTGACCTCGTATATGAGGATGGTGATTATTTGAATTTCAGTGATACAGTTTCGGTCACACACCGCTATATTGCGGCTATGGCTATGCTTGAGAATGATTATGAGCTTGCCTTGTCAAGCCTTGAAAAAGCGGCGGAATTTGCGATAATGTCCGATACTCTATCCGATAAGGAAAAACATACATCACTGCTTGTAAATCAAATCGAATATGTTGCAGTTAATATGATGAAAAACTATGATTTTACTGACTGTAAGGCGCTTTATGACAAATTGCAGCAGGATAGATATGATACTATTCGTGACGACAAGCGTTTTATAGCTGTTCTCGAAAAAATCAAACCGTATTGCTAAAATTATCAGAACGGTTATTCAACGGCTACAAATTGGCTACACCATTTCTAATCAAATATACAAAAACAGGACAGCAACCGTAAAAAATTGCTGTCCTGTTAATTTTTGTGTGATATCAGCTCAAAACCGCTTGGTTATTACTCTCCAAAAACAGATTTTGGTATCAAAACGGTATCAGCGAGCTGTTCAAAATGCCTTAAACCGCTTTGTTATGCGGTTTGTTTGAGCGTTTTAATTACTCCCACTCGTCATCTTGTGGATTTGCACACAGTTGAAATGGTATTACAAAGCCGTTTGTTTTACTCAGATCATACACAATATTTCCTTTGGCAACGGGAATGTTGCCAAATTGTTGCCAAAGTAAAATGGCTATCAGTAAACGTGCGACGATGCGACGATATTTCGAGAAGTGTAGAAGCACAGCATCACAGAAATATACTGACAACAACTCCGTTTTCAATGCATTCAACTTTTGCCGTAAGCTCTGCGTTTTCCAGAAAAGCCAGTTCCTCGCTGTCTGTATATATCTTCGGCTTGCAATTTTCCAATGATGTTCCGTTGTTTTCTATGAACAGCCTGCATTTCTTTCCGCTGTGGTCCGCTCCTTCAAGAATATATCTTGCCGAAAGGGAAAATCCGCCCTTTGTGGTTATCTGCGTATCAATGCCATTTGCAACAGTCTTTCCGTTAAAATATTTTCCCATCGCCTCCGCACTGAAAGGTATCATCACAACCCTTAAATATTGCCCTTCGAGCATTTGTGCATCATAAGTGGTGACGTTAATTGTCATAATAAGTTCACTCATTATTAGCCGCCTTTCTGTACTCTCCTGCACTCATACTCTCACGCTCTTTGAATTGACGCATGAAATGAGCGGCATTAGTATATCCACATTCTTCTGCAATTCTCTGAACTGACATGGATGTGTTTTTCAGCAGATATTTCGCTCTGTCCATACGAAAAGTTATCAGATCCTCTGTAAAGGAAGTTTTGAAATGCTTTTTGTACAGTCTTTGAAAGTGACTGCCACTTAGTCCTGTCCTCATTGCAGCGTCTGTTATGCTCCAGTTGTTCTGAGGAGAATATTTCATCTCATTGCGTAGGCTCGAAAATATCTCGGAATATGCTTCGCTGCTTCTGGGATTGCCTTTTTCAATAAGCTGATAATACAGCTCTGTTATGCGTATATCTGTGTCTGTTTCTGTCAATATCTTATCGGAAATGCTGTTTATCTCGTCTTCCGAGGTATAGATACCCAACTCAGAGACCGCCTGACACAACCTTTCCGTAAAGCCTGCTGCGCCATTTTCTTCAGGCTTTACCGCAAAAACTGCTTCCCCCAGATACACAGCTGCTCTTATATATTCGTCAGAGCGCAGCACTGCTGAAACGATAGGTACAAAATACGGCGTATTCATATATCTTTTCGGGAACGAAAACAGCATTATGGTATCGTCGGCATTAATTCTTGAAACAAAGCCTCTTCGGCTTTGCAGTCCTGTATAGATGTCCGACATATTCTTTTCTTCAAGCTTCTGCCAGATGTATTCAGTGTTGCTCTTTTTTATTACTATATCGAGACCGTTGCCGACTGCGTCGCACCAGCCGATGTAATGCTCATCTGCCGCAAACTGCTCTGCTTTGTCGTAGGATGTTGCAATATAGCCGATTATCCTGTCGGAATAGTGAATGGAACTGAATACCCAGAACTGTGGCTCGTGTGGCAGATTAAGACAAGGCAGCAGCTTGTGCAGCGGAAAGTCCAGCTGACCCGGCTGATCCTCGGAATATATAAGCTGCATATTCTCTGAAAATCCGCTTTTGCGATATTCGGGATGCTCCACCTGCCAGTCCTCGCATACGCATACGTTTATAGCTTTGCACTCGGGCAGCAAATATCTCAGGCTGTCCAGCACCGCTGCGAATTTTGGTATAGACTCACAATCAGACATCTTTGCGATATAGTTTGAATACATGAAGGTCTTTCGATCAAGCCGTTTTCGTACTATATTCTCGGTATATTGAAGAAGATATTCTTTTTCCTTTTCAATATCACGGCAGCCGCAGCTGCTGCATATCCTCATATACTGTCTGTTACAATCAATATCGCAGGTAACATCAAGTTTTTCAGCAAGGGCTTTTACAGCAAGCATTCCGATAGTTTTTTCTCCTCCGCATACTGTGGTTATAGGCGGCCTTGTAAGCAGGGTATATATACTTCCGTCATAGCCCGCTACAGCGATATCTTCGGGAATATTTAAGCCATATTCCGTCAATTTCTCGCATAATACTACCGCCATGATATCACTTGTACATACTATTGCTTCGGGGCAGGAGCGCTTGCCATCGCCTATCTCCTTTGCAAGCTCTGCAGCGCTGTTTCGCCAGAAATCACCATATATTATTTCTGTGCTGTCAAGACCATGCGCTTTCATTGCGCTGATATAACCTGCTGCACGCTCCTCGGCCTCAATATTACCAGCAGGTCCTGTAAGACAGAGGATATCTCTATACTCGTGAACAGTTATAAGGTGCTCAGTGATATCATATATGCTTTTGCTCTGGTCTAAAAAAACACCTTGTATCTTACCGATATCTTCTTTAACAGCGACACATGGCAGTCCGCTTTTTTCGATGCGCTTTACGATATCATTTTTTAGTGCTTTATCCTTAAAACGGTCAGGCACAAGTATGATACCGTCTATATCTGTCAGAAACGGCAGGTCATAAATGTTATTCTCGCCCCTTGTGTAGTCTGCATCATTTTCTGCTGATACAGCTGTAAACACCAGTGTGTCGAAACCGATCACGGTGGCGGATGTATATATTCCCGAAAGAAGCTCCTTGTCTAGCTCGTCGTATACAGCGGGCATAAGCACCGCTACCCGTCCTCTTGTCATAGCTGTCACCTCATATTAATGATATCACACATTGATTTGAAAAGCAATCCCAAACAGCAGTATTTTAACATTTTTGCGGCAATTGTGATATGATATATCATAATTTTAGTATTATATTGCATTGTCAAATGTATGAGCATGGGTGTATAATTCAATCAACAGGAGGTAATGCACATGAAAACAAAAATAATAACAACTTTTCTGAGCGCCATGTTGTTGCTGACAGGCTGCACAGGAAACACGGAAAGTACTGCGGATGATATCAAAGACCAGACATCTGCAACAGAATCGACAATAGGATCAACAACAGCAGCTACCACAGAGTCAGCTGTAACAGAGGAGGCGGTCGAGATAGTACCCGAAAGGATATACCCCGACAATACATACAAGGCGCTCGACCCTGAATACCGTAACGCAGAGATAGCAGAACGTGGAACAGTAGTCAGGTTCACCTATGATACCAAAGACAATGTCGGTGGTGGTGATGCCGTATATCAGAAGTATGCACTTGCATATCTCCCCGCAGGCTATGACGAAAATGATACCGAAACACGTTACAATGTGATGTATTTCATGCACGGTGGCAGCGATTCTCCCGAATGGTTTCTGAATGGCGAGGGTCAGAAAAGCCAGTTTGCATATATGTTCGACTACATGATCGCCAATGGCGAAATGGAGCCTGCGATAATCTGCTTCGTATCGTACTATACCGAGTATCGTTCTGATGATACACAGAACTGCCTTAACTTCCACCATGAACTGATGAACGACCTTATTCCTGCTTTTGAAAGCAAATACCACACCTACGCAGAGGATGTAACTCCCGAGGGCATCAGAGCGTCAAGACTGCACAGAGCATTTGGCGGTTTCTCGATGGGTGCAGTTACCACTTGGGCGACATTTGAAAACAGGCTTGATTCCATCGCCTACTATATGCCTGTCAGCGGCGACTGCTGGGCACTTGGCGGAACAGCAGGCGGAAGTCGTCCCACAGCAACTGCACAGCATCTTGCAGACGCAGTCAAGAACAGCGGCTTTACCGCTGAGGATTTCTATATCTTCACAGGCTGTGGTGGCAGTGATATGGCAAAGCCGAATCTTGAGCCTCAGGTAGAGGCCATGAAAGAACTCAGCGATACCTTTATTTACTGTGATAACTTCGCTGACGGAAACTTCTGGCACTGTCTGCACGAAGGCGGCGGTCACGACAAGGGTACAGTGCTGAATGTAATGTATAACGGACTGCCTAAGATGTTCGGATAAGGAGAGATCATGAAAAAGATAATATCACTTATATGCGCACTGCTAGTGACGCTGACATCAGTTACGGCATGCAGTGGCAATACGCAGGAGTCATCTTCTGAAAGTACCACATCGGCAGTAATTCAGGATTCTGAAGCAACGACCACTACAACTGAATCTGCTCCCTCTGAACCTGAAGTTGAGGTGTACGAAAGCCGATATCAGCTCTCCAACCCGAATGCCGATGTGAATGCACGCAAGCTGTACGACTACATCAACGATGTATACGGAACTGCTATTATCACGGGTCAGCAGGAATCTACATGGATGGGCTCACCTGATTATGAGATGGATTATATCTTTGAGAAAACAGGAAAGTACCCTGCTATCCGTGGCCTTGACTTTATGAACAACGACTTTGACGGCGTTGTTCAGCGTTCCATCGAATGGCACGAAAAGGGCGGTATCGTAACGATATGCTGGCATACGGGCGTGATAAGCAGCGGCTATCAGGAGTCAAAGGACGATACTCCCGATTTTGATAAGCTGCTCACCGAGGGTACAGACGAATACAACGAGATGATAGAAAGCTGGGATAAGGCGGCAGTTGCTCTGCAGGAGCTCCGTGACGCAGGAGTTCCCGTGCTGTGGAGACCTTTCCACGAGTTTGACGGCGGTTGGTTCTGGTGGGGCAAGGGCGGCGGAGATAACTTCGTAAAGCTCTGGCAGATGATGTACGACCGCTATACCAATGAATTCGGTCTGAACAACCTTATATGGGTGCTCGGCTACTGCGGCGAGGTAAAGGACGGCTGGTATCCCGGCAACGATTATTGTGATATCATCGGCTCCGATACTTATGACAATTCTACACACGTCAAGGCATGGGAAAAGCTTTCGGCTATGGAAACAGGCAAGCCGATGACATTCCACGAGTGCGGAAAGGTGCCCCGCATCCCTATATTTGAGCGTGATGGCGCAATGTGGTCCTGGTTCATGATATGGCATACCGATCATATCACAGGCAACAGCGTAAAGGTACTGAACAATGTTTACAACGATGAAAAGGCAATAACTCTTGACGAACTTCCTGATATCTACTCTTGATAGAAATAATTCCTCTCAAAAACATACAGCCTCTGTTATATTACAGGGGCTGTATGCTTTATAACAATACCGCCCTTGCACATTTCGGAAGGGCGGTGTTTCTGTTATTTGAAGAGCATTTTCAGGAAGTTGTAAAGATGCGGCTTTACACTGGTGTGATCGTGGCCTGTGTTCGTCATCACATGCGAGAGATACTCAACGCTGTTGTTCATCATTATCTTTCGGTAGCTGTCGGGATTGTTGCCGACAACTCCGTCAGCCTTTGACGAGCTTATGAACACTATGTACGGCTCGTTCTCACCGAACGCCATATCCTCAGCCTTCATCTGTCCGGGATGCATTGCCGAGCCTGCCAGCTCCACAAGCCCCGGAGCGGGACAAACTGCCCCGATATAGCCGAACAGATCAGAACGCTCAAAGCCTATGAACAGCGATTCTCTGCCTCCCATCGAAAAGCCTGTTATCGCGGTGTTCTCTCTGCCCTTCGCAACGGAAAATTCGCTTTCAATGAATGGCATGAGGTCAGTGGTTAGATCGTTTATAAAATTATCGTAGGCAAGACAGTTTTTCAGATCCATTCCCGTGCAGTAAGGCATATCCTTGTCGCAGAAGATATAAGGAAGCACGATTATCATTTCCTCTGCTTCGCCGTCTGCAAGCAGATTGTTGTAGATGGTGCTGAGATTTACAACAGGTCTTGCCATCCATGCTTCATTATCATAAAATCCGTGCAGGATATACAGGACAGGATATTCCCTGTCCTCGCTGTAGTCGGGCGGAAGAAGTACATTTACATTTGTATCGCGTCCTGCGGTAGACGAAAAATACGAGTATCTTGTAAACTCGGGATATGTTATGATCTCGCGCTGATCTTCAGCACCTTCAGGTATAAGCTCTGTTATACTGTTTTCGAACTGCTTCATATAAGGCTCCTCCTGTATGGGCTCCTGTGTTTCGGAAGTAACATCCGAAGTTGCCTCTGCAATTATATCCGCCTGCGTTGCTGCGGAAGATGTAGTCTGTACTTGTTCTGTTGCTTGATCGGCACAACCTGCCAGCAATGAAGCTATAAGCAATGGTGCGATCAGCCGTATTCTCTTTTTATTCATCCTTAACCTCCTGTATTGCGTTTTCTTTTATTATACAACTACACATAATGGTTTTCAATGATGTTTTGTATCTTGTTTATTGCGTATTATATTGTCAGACCGATATATAAATTGCCACCATAAAATATAATACTTTTAGTCTTATTACACTTTTCAATTTTGTGTAATAGAATTACTTGTCGCTTCCCTGCTCTTAAATCAATAACCCTAGAAAATCGAGGGTTATTCTGATAACCCGTAACCCCTGTAAATAACCCCTTGCAACGCCTTTGGCGGTGCGGTGTAGAGTAAAAGCGGTAACGCTTTTATTCCTGCAAATATATCAATAACCTCAGTACAAATAAACAAATGCCGCATATAGATGACAGCCTTAATCATCTTATGCGGCATTCTATATATTCAGGTTTATGCTTGGAGCTTTACTTCATATACTTGTCTTTGATATCTGAGATGTATGCGTTTACTCTGTCCTGACCTTCCTCAGAGAGCTTGCGGAATACGCTGATAAGCTGACGCTCCCTATCGGATATTCCTATAGCTATACCATTGTAGCAGAAATACTCATCGCCCTGTATCGGCATATCCAGAATATCCATATCAAGAGCTTCTGCGATTATGCTCAGCTCATACGCAGTAGGTAGATATCCACACTCCATATTCCGCAGCAGTTGTACGGGGAGATCGGTTTTTTTGGCAAGCTTCCGATCGGAGAAACCTTTTTCTTTCACCAATTGAGCAACTTTTCTTCCTGTATCCCTCGTCAGATCGTGCTTTGCCAATAAATTAAAATCCACACCATAATGGTCTGCTATTTTCTGAACATCAAGACATAGGATACTCTCATACTGATCAAGAATACTGTCGCAAAATTCTTTGCTTAGTCCTAGTTTGTCTGCTCCCGTTCTCAGAGTATAGCCATCTTTCTGAAAAAAGTAAAGGACATTCTTTTTGAAGCTTGCTTTTTCGGCGGGGCTTAATGCAATATAAGATGTGTCTGTATATGCTGCCTTTTCAATAAGCTTAAATAGTCCCTCTGTTCGTGAGCGAGAAGCATTGTCAGCCTCAAATTTATTCGCATTAACCAGAACTTCCTTGACAGTAGTACCAAGTGCTCTGCACATTGCATCGGCGGTGGCATTAGTCAATGGCTCGTATCCGATCTCATAATCCTCATACTTATCAGACGAAATACCGATTGCCTCTGCCATCTGTTCCGCAGTGATTCCATTTCTTTCCCGTATCTCCTTTATAATGGGAGCGAAGTCGAATGCAGGATCGAATCCGTCAACACAAGTTACCTTCCATACATAATAATCAGCTAGCTTATCCTGCTTATAGCGTATCTTTCCGGTTAACCAATCGGTGGATACAGCAAAGAAATCCGCTATCTGCGGAATATATTTCATATATGACTTATTTTTACCGTTCTTCCAAGCACTATATACACTTCTATCTAAGCCAAGATATTGCATAAGATCCTGCTGCATACAACCCTTTTCTTTTATAAGGTGCTGAATTTTATCCAAAATATCCATATTATCCTTCTTTCACTTGTTAAAAGTTAATAAATATCAAAAGGCGTAGCAAAATACACTTGGCATTTTGCCAAGCGAGATATATAATGTAGGCACAGGTTGTATTGCCAAGTAAATGATTTATCAACTTGTCAATATACCAATGGTGTTGATTTGCCAATCATCACATCAAAAGTATAACATATTTCTTTCAGAAATGCAAGTGTTATACAAAATCTAATCAAAGGAGGGAAACTTAATGAAAAATAACTCACAAAACCAAGGCAACATCAAGCGTTCAGTTACGCTGACGGCCGACGACTATGAAAAGCTGAAACGGCTCGCCGCATCGAAACACTGTACTGTTGCAGATGTGCTGAGAGAATTCATAGCGGAGGGCTTCGCAAGAAATGATCTTGACGAAAACAGCTCTGCAATCAGGGTAGCGATATCTCAGACGCTTCAGGATATTCTGCCGCCGATGCTTGATACAGTCAGTCAGAAGTTGTCGGGAATATGCTGGAGAGCCGCCCGAAATTCGGCTGCTGCTATGTATCTTGCCGAAAGCACCTATGAGCTTATCTCTACCGATCCGAGGGGAGATGTGCTTGTACTTGCCGACAGTATAAGAGCCGCATCGGATTTCTGTCATCTCAGGGCAAGCAGCGAGGAACAGTATATAGCAGAGGCAAAGGGTTTCTTCAAAGGAAGTGAAAACAATCCTTGACACCGATAGTTTTCAAAATGCGGCATACTGATCCACGAACCAAGCGTCGCAGTACTCCACAGAGGAATTCGAGCCACATTAAATATATTGGTGAAAGAGAGCACGCTCTGATTGCCGAAAAGAATACCGAGCATATCAGGTACATTGGCGAGCGTGAACACGCCGCCCTGACGCAGCATAACAATGGCTTGTTCGGTAAGATACGGGGTGAATATTCAAACAGCTATGCTACAGGCAAAGGATGTAATCGAATGGCAGAATCAGATGATGGATCATATTGATGAAAGGGGGAAGAAATATTCTCCCGTTTATCTGAAAACGCTCCACAATCAGCTCAGTGCTGTGTTCAATCATGCTGTGAGATACTATGAGCTTCCCTATAACCCAGCAGCAAAGGCAGGGGTTAAGCGGATACGAATCCACGATCTGAGGCACTCCCATGTTTCCCTGTTGATAGATATGGGGTACAGTGCTGTTGCGATCGGTGAGCGTGTCGGACACGAGAGTGCGGATATTACATATCACTACGCTCACCTGTTCCCGTCTGTGCAGACTGATATGGCAAACGATCTTAACAATATAAAGCTTGGAGGTGATGCAGATGTCAGCGAAAAACCTTGACGGAATGGGCAGATTCAGGAGCTGCTTTGTAGGAGTGAGAATGTCACCCGAGGAAAAATCACTGTTCGATAATTACGCTGCTTTATCAGGTATGAACAAGCAGGATTATCTCATCAGCCGAGCTTTGCAGAGGGATATAATCGTAGAAAACAGCCCGAAGATATACAAAGCACTTAAAGACAAGCTGACAGAGGTGCTTGTTGCTCTCGAACAGCTTGACAGCGGAGAGCCATCCGCAGAGCTGCTTGAAACGATACGCTTCATCACCGAAATACTAGGCAGGATGAAATAACGGAGGTGGGCGGATTGAATGAAAGAATAAATGACATCATATCGCAGATGACCGATCCCGCTTACCTGCCTGTTTGCTCGATGTCCGAGATATACGATATGATATACGAAAGCAGACCGCCGATCATCGACGGTCTGTTATATCCGGGGGCATATCTGTTTGTAGGAGCACCAAAGGTCGGCAAGAGCTTTCTTATGGCTCAGCTTGCGTATCATATAAGCACAGGGATAAAACTATGGAATTATGATGTCAACAAAGGCTCGGTGCTGTATCTTGCTTTGGAGGATGATTACAGGCGTATCCAGAAGCGTTTATACAGAATGTTCGGAGCAGATAGCACAGATAACCTGTACTTCTCCTGTGCGGCTCATCAGATGGGATGCGGACTGAATGAGCAGATCTCAAGATTTCTTGATGAACATCCCGATACCCGACTTGTAATCATCGATACACTGCAGAAAATACGGGAAAACAAGGGGGACACTTATAGCTATTCTTCGGATTACGAGGCTATATCACTCCTGAAAGCTCTGGCTGACAGATACGGAATATGCCTGCTGATAGTTCACCACACAAGGAAACAGCAGTCCGACGACCGCTTTGATAAGATATCAGGAACTAACGGTCTGCTGGGTGCTGCTGATGGTGCATTTATACTAGAAAAGGAAAAACGCACATCAAACTGTGCTGTTCTTGAGATATCAGGCAGAGATCAGCAGGAGCAGATGTTATACCTCGAAAAGAATATGGATACATTGCTATGGGAGCTTATACGCACAGACAGCGAACTGTGGAAGGCTCCGCCCGATCCACTGCTTGAAAAAATATCTCAGCTTGTGACAACTGAAGCACCTTTGTGGGAGGGGACGGCTACTACACTTGCCAAGCTGCTTGCTTGTAATCTAACTCCGAATGTGCTATCAAGGAAGCTGAACATCAACGCTGCAAGACTGAAAGAGGAATACAACATCAGATACGAACGCTCTCACGGACACGAAAGCCGAACAATAAAGCTGACGCTTTGCAACGAATAGGTGCTCATAAAATAGCGTCGCAGTCGTCGCTATCGTCGCATATTTCTTTTCATAAATTAGATATTGCATAAGAAACCCGATCGAGTTAGTTTGGTCGGGTTTTTCGTTGACATTTTATATAATTTGATATATAATTATTACACTACACAAAAAAGGAGTTGTACAATGAAAGTTTCAGAAATCCCAGTAAAATCCTTCAATGAATTTCAAACCATATTTTACAAAATACATTCTTGTAAATTATGTCCAAATCGGTTAATATACCGAGGACAGTCTAATGATTATCCCCTTATACCGTCAATATTTCGTATGGACAACGAGAATATAGTTAAGAATAATTCCAGGTATATTCCTGACGTAAATCCGCTAGATTATGAAATGGTATATCGCTCTGCTGAAGATAATATTTTGCTTCAGTTTTATATTGAGGCAAATAAAAATGGACTATATTTACCTCATACCGAGCGATATTCAAATAATAGTTTTGCTTCATTGAATGCTGATCGTATTATAAAAAATACAATGTTAAGTGAATGGTTACCAAAAGATATTGTAGAAATTGCTGCTTTAGCACAGCACTACGGTCTACCAACACGACTTCTCGACTGGTCATATGACTTAAATGTTGCACTATACTTTGCTTCATTCAATGCATTAAAAAAAGCGTTAAATAACAATAACAAATTTAAATCAGACAATATTGTAATATGGACACTAGACTTGAAGAATATCGACAATCTAGTAGCGTTAAATGTAATAACAAACTTTCCTTTAAAATTTGTAGTTCCTGACTATTATGGTAATCCTAATCTGAATGCACAAAAAGGCATTTTATCTTATTGGGAAGAACCTAAATTTACAAATTTAGATGATGCATTAAAAGCACCTGTAAATAAAATACCTCTTGAGCAACATATCGAAGATTATGATGTGAGTAATGTATCGAAAAGTTTAACGCCGAATGATATAATGACCAAATGGCTTATACCATCAACGGAAAGCCTTGAAATAGCTACATATTTGTATAATATAGGTTATAATGCTGCACGACTTTTTCCAGGATATAAAGGAATCACATCATCTATGGAAGAAGAATTAATAATTAAAAAAGCAGAAAAAATCTTTGGACACTGATGATTTCAATTAACATATAATATAACTTAAGCCCTGACTGATATCAAAATCAGCCAGGGCTTTCTATTGCAATAATGAATGTTGCCAAACTGTTGCCAAAACGCTCATTTGCAGGAGCTATTTGGTTCTACAAAAGGCTTTGCGGGGTGTCGTTTATTATTCCCACTCAATAGTACCAATAGGCTTAGGAGTGAGATCATACAGAACTCTGTTGATGCCCTCTACCTCGTTGGTGATGCGGTCTGTGATCTTGTGGAGCAGCGCATAGGGGATCTCCTCGATGGTTGCGCTCATTGCGTCGGTAGTGTTCACTGCACGGATGATCGCAGGCCAGCCCTCGTAGCGCTTGTCGTTCTTAACGCCTACGCTCTTCATATCGGGAACTGCGATGAAGTACTGCCATACGGTCTTGTTCAGACCTGCATTCTCGAACTCCTCACGCAGGATAGCATCAGCCTCACGCAGTGCGTGGAGTCTGTCCCTTGTGATGGCGCCGAGGCAGCGCACGCCCAGACCGGGGCCGGGGAAAGGCTGACGGTCAACCATGCTTGCAGGCAGGCCGAGCGCCTTACCTACAACTCTTACCTCATCCTTGTAGAGAAGCTTTACAGGCTCTACAAGCTCGAACTCCATATCCTCGGGCAGACCGCCTACATTGTGGTGAGCCTTTACGCCGTCGCTCTCGAGAATGTCGGGATAGATAGTTCCCTGTGCAAGGAAGCTGATGCCCTGAAGCTTGCCTGCTTCCTCGTCGAATACCTTTATAAACTCACCGCCGATGATCTTGCGCTTCTTCTCAGGCTCTGCAACGCCCTTCAGCAGGTCGAGGAAGCGATCGGTAGCGTCAACGTAGATGAGGTTTGCGTCAAGCTGGTTCTGGAATACCTCGATAACCTGCTCGCTCTCGCCTTTTCTCATCAGGCCGTGGTTAACGTGCACGCATACAAGCTGCTTGCCGATAGCCTTGATGAGCAGCGCAGCTACTACAGAGCTGTCAACGCCGCCTGACAGAGCCAGCAGCACCTTCTTGTCGCCAACCTGTGCACGAACTGCAGCTACCTGCTCGTCAATGAAAGCATTGGCAAGCTCGGGGGTGGTGATTCTTTCCATTGTTTCCGGTCTTTTGTTTGTGTCCATAATATCCTCCTGTATATATACGGTCTGAGACCGCTGTTTAACATTTATTTATCGGAGCTTTTTTTCCGCCCACTCAATGAACTTGTAGCTCTCCAGTATCTGAAAGAACTTCGCAAGCCTTTCATAGGTCGGCTTTGCCCTGTCGCCGAAATGTTCCTCGACGGGTATTCCGATATCCGTTATGGAACTCTTTCCGTCGATAAGCGGCCATACAAAGCTGCCTATCTCGTCAAGATGAACATGGGACACCTTCGGCTTCTTTAATAGCTTCTGGGCAATTCTGTTTGCGATACCCTTGTTTTCTATATCAAGAGTAACGTTGCCCTGCTCGTCCTGCGACCACTGCAGCCACTCAGGACGAACGGGGATCTTTTCAAGGTAATTTTCTTTGGGATCGGTCTTTTTCTTCTTCATCTTACTTTGTCTTCTTAGACTTCTTCCAGAGGGAGAACTTCAGCACGGTGAGGATGATGAGTGCGAATACCACCAGACCGCCGATGCTTGCAACAACGGGAGGCAGATTCAGTACGCCTGAGAGGTCGATGACCTTATCCACGCCGAATACTGCGAGAACTGCCAGCAGGATGCCCACGAGACCCTCGCCTGCGATCATACCTGAGCAGAACAGGATGCCGTCGTTGGTTACTTCCTTCTTCTTGTTCTCGTCGCCCTTGAACTTCATCTTATCGAATGCCAGACGGATGAGACCGCCGATCATAATGCATGCGTTCAGCTGAACAGGCAGATAGATACCGATAGCGAAAGGCAGTACGGGGATGCCGATGATCTCAACTACGCAAGCGATCAGTGCGCCTACGATAACGAGATTCCAGGGCAGCTCAGCGCTCATAACGCCCTCGATGATCATCTTCATCAGAGTAGCCTGAGGAGCAGCAAGAGCCTCAGTACCGAAGCCGAGACCTGCATCCAGCAGATAAAGTGTGCCGCCGATAGCAAGAGCCGCAGCAACAACACCGATGACCTCAGCGACCTGCTGCTTCTTGGGTGTGGAGCCGAGCAGGTAGCCTGTCTTGAGGTCCTGAGATGTATCGCCTGCGATAGCGGAAACGATACAGATGATGGAGCCGATAGCGATAGCCGCTGCGTAGCCCTCAGGACCCTCAGCGCCTGTAAACTTGAGGATAAGTGTTGCGATAAGCAGAGTTGCGATAGCCATACCCGAAACAGGGTTGTTGGAGCTTCCTACGAGACCAACCATTCTGGAAGAAACGGTAGCGAAGAAGAAGCCGAACACAACGATGATGATGGCACCGATGAGGTTAACAGGGATAGCGGGTACCAGCCATACAGCCAGTGTGAGAACTGCAATGGCGATAAGCACGAACTTCATGTTGAGGGCCTGCTCTGTTCTGAGAGCGGAATTGCCATCCTTCAGATTGAAGCTCTTTACAGAATCCTTGAATGTGCGGATGATAAGGGGCAGAGACTTGATAAGGCTGATGATACCGCCTGCTGCAAGTGCGCCTGCGCCGATATAACGGATGTAGCTTCCCCAGATACCGCTTGCGCCGCCTGCTGCATAGACCTCGCCGATGGTGCGTGTAGTCTCGGGGTACATTACGATGTCGCTGCCGAACATTACGATGAGGGGGATGAGAACCATCCAGCTCAGCACGCCGCCTGCGAACATGTAGGAAGAGATTCTGGGACCGCAGATGAAGCCTACGGAGAGAACTGCGGGATAGATCTGTGTGCCGATCTCGCCTGCGTAGCCCTTGAACTTCATGGAGATCTCACCGGGAACAGCCTTCAGACCGTCGATAACGAACTTGAATGCTGCTGCGAAGCCCATACCTGCGAATACTGTGGAGGCATTGGAGCCGCCCTCCTCACCTGCGAGGAGTACCTCTGCACAAGCAGTTCCCTCGGGATAAGGGAGAACGCCGTGCTCCTTAACGATAAGAGCGTTTCTGAGGGGTACCATGAAGAATACGCCCAGCAGACCGCCGAGAAGAGCGATCAGTGTGATCTCAATGAGGCCGGGCTTGTCCATCTTGCCCTCAGCTGCCCACAGGAACAGTGCGGGAAGAGTGAAGATAGCGCCTGCTGCGAGGGACTCACCTGCGGAGCCGATCGTCTGAACGATGTTGCTCTCGAGGATGGAGTTCTTCTTCATGAGGACTCTGATAACGCCCATTGCGATAACTGCCGCAGGGATGGATGCGGAAACCGTCATACCAACTCGCAGACCGAGATAAGCGTTAGCTGCGCCGAAAACTACCGAAAGCAGGATGCCCATGAAGATGGACGCAAAGGTAAACTCGGGAGTCACCTTTTCCGCAGGTATGTACGGCTTGAATTCGTTTTTGTTATCCATTGGATTCTCCGTTCCGCCTGTTAAGCCCATATATGATACGGGTCGTTAACGGCATATTTTTTGTTGACAGGCGGTGCAGCCTGCATTTGTCCAGATGTTTTGCAAACATATAAACACTTGTGTTTATTATACCATATTCCGACACAAATATCAAGTATCATAAACCATTTTTTTACTTATTACGCATACAAATTATCGGCTTTTTTTACACCATCATAAGTATATGCAGCATGAATACAATATCCACAAAGAACATGAACATCAATATCCTGCCGAGAACGGACTTCACATCCAGACTGCCGAACAGCATAAAGCACACAACCAGTGCGATCATCACCACGATGGAGATTATCGTGAAGATGCCGTATCTGTCCGACTGCATATCTATGTACAGCGTGGTGAATTCAGGTGCATCACTGCCGTGGATATATGCGAATGACTCCTCAAGCTCTTTTCTCGTGTCAAAATCGAGGCTCTTTACTGCGCCCTTTATGGGGATGCGCTCGCTGTCGCCGCCGAGGTATTCCTTCTCGTACCAGCTCTTGTCCGCCTTGATGGCTACGCAGGAATCCGTCTCATCGTTGTAGATAAAAAAGTAATGCTCCCAGCCTGCGGGGATGAAGCTTACCGTATGGGTGACCTCCACCACCTCGGGCGTGCAGTAGATGATATCGCCCTTGACGTAGTCGCCCTTTTCGGCGGTGCCGTCGAACACAGTGGAGAGCGGTGCGGTGTCGAGCTTTGCGAACAGCGGCGATATGCCCGACCATGCGAAAAATCCGACCACCGCCAACAGAATGATGCCTCCGAATATCTTCCTTACCATATAATTACCTCCAATACAAAATATCCGCCCCCACCACGGGAGCGGATATGAATATATAATATCAGTCAGTCGCACGAAGTGCGGATTGGTTTAGGTCCAGCCTTTTTAAAGGCTGGTGGGGTGTGGGGCAAAGCCCCACGACTGAAGCGAAGCGCCCAAAAAGCGTTCACAGCGCTAAAGGGGTTTGGGGCGCATCTGACGAAGTCAGACTTGCGCTGCGAAGCTGAAACAACGAGTTTTCCCCCAACATTTTTGATGGTTCGACGCCATCAAAAATGAATATTCACTTAAACATTCTCATCAATATGCTTGATAAGACCACCGATCTGGGGCTTTGAGAACTGTGCGTCCGCACCAACGCTCTGACCCTTAACACGCATCTGCTCGTTGATAAGGGAGGAGAACAGGAATACGGGAATAGCGCTCAGATAGGAATCGTCCTTGATGAGCTTTGTCAGGTGGTGACCATCCATCTGCGGCATCTCGATATCACTGATAACGCAGGAGATGTGAGAACGGATGTTGCCGCCCAGTGCCTTGTGGCCGCTGACATACTCCCATGCGTCCTTACCGTTGTCGAAGCTGACAACGTTCTTGTAGCCTGCTTCGTGAAGTGTGTTGACGATGAGGGTATTCAGGAAAGGAGAGTCCTCAGCGATGACGATGTGCTTGTCGTCCTTGTTTCTGCCGTTGCTCTTAACGCCCGAGGTGTCAAGCACTGCGGTGCGGTTGAGATCGGAGCAGATCTTCTCGAAATCGAGGATGAGGATGATCCTGTCCTTGAACTTAGCGATACCTGTAGCGATGTTGTTAGCGCCGTCGCCCGACATTGCCGGAGGCTTCTCGATATCCTCCCAGGAGATGCGCTGGATGCCCTTTACAGAGGAAACATGGAAGCCCATATCCATCTGATTGAAGTGGCATACGATAAGCAGATCATGCTCGGGATCGGGTGTCTGCTTCTTCAGCACCTTATGTAAGTCGATAACGGAGATAACGGTATCACGGGGAGTGAACACGCCCTCAAACTCAGGGGGAGAATCAGGCACAGGGATAACAGGCTGATAGTTCATGATCTCGGTTACCTTGGCGATGTTGATGCCAAAGCTCTGCTCGCCTACCTTGAATTCCAGAACTTCCAGTTCGTTGGTGCCGCTCTCGAGGAGGATATTAGATTCCATAACAAAATTCTCCTTTGTATATATTACTGGTGATAAATATCATACACTTATTATACAACATCGAAACACAAAAATCAATATGTTTTTGTAAATTTTGTGTAGATTATTTTAATATTCAGTGCAGAAATTATTCAAAATGCCATCTCCATGCCCGAATACATCTGCTCTACCCTGTCGCCGAGCCGTTTCTTCAGTATCTCAAAGCCGATATCGCCTGTGCAGTGGCCTGTGATTATCCTCTGAACGGATGTGGCGGCGAGTCGCTCCGCCATCTGCGACATCTCCTCCTCGGTGCTTCTGAACAGGTGCAGACCTCCCACAAGGGCGTACACTTCCCTGCCGAAGGTGCTGCATATCTCCTCGATGATGACATCCGCACCGCCGTGGCAGCAGCTGTTGAAGATGACAAGTCCCTTTTCCGTTTCCAGCACAAGGCTCTGTTCATGGGAAAAATCATCCGGTACCCAGTGCCAGCCTGACAGGCGATACATGCCGGCCCTGCTGCCGACGGCGCCGAGGCCTTCCGTCTTATGCGGGACCAGCGTAACACCGGGCAGCAGCGTATAATCGCCGGAAGCAAAGCGGATGCGGTCTTCATGATCGCGCAGAAGCCCCCGCCGAAC
>JAZSGG010000097.1:0-30206 GCA_045532595.1 Oscillospiraceae bacterium
CAATGAGTTCTTGATGATGATATCATTTTCGCCTGCATCGGATTTAGGATCAAAGAATTGTCCATACAACATATCTATCGTCCAACTATCGATCGTACGATTGCTGTTATTGATGATGGTTACTGTACCGGTCTCAGTGTATCCCGAAAGTTCTGACTGTACCTCAATTGAATACTGCTCAGTGGTATTTGTATTCTCAAGTACAGTGAGTCCAACAACAGCGACAAGACCGATAATAAACGGTAGAATGCACAGCGGCTTGATCTTTTCCTTTTCAGTGGCAGTACGCACTATAAGCGGCACACTGCCTAAGATAAGGCCGATGAAATACATATTAGTCTGTATGCCGAAATTCTCAAACAGCCAGGATATTACAAATGCAAAACCTAGTATTCCGCTGCCTGCACCAAGGGCAAAGCTCAACAGAAAGCCGAAGTTCTTCAGAATAGACTTGATACCTGAAATAGCCTCGGTAAGCTTATCATAGATGCCGAACACGACCAACATCGTACCACCACTGACACCGGGAATCACGTTTGCTATTCCGAAAGCAAGTCCGCTGATAAAAAATCTGAAGTAGGTAACAAATTTGCTCATTTATATATTTCCCCGTTAATTGAATTTAATAAAAGAACGCACGATAGCGTAACCGATAACAGGAATAATGCCTGTGATCAGAGATATAAAGAACGCAAGAGAATCTATCGCTGTCAGGCAGAATATACCATTCAGGAAAGGTGTGTACACCAACAAAATCGGAAGGAATGCGATCACGGCACTGCTGATATATGAAGCCTTGCCTGCCTTTATTATAGCTCTGACAGGGTGGGAATAGGAATTTCCTATAAGGCTGAATAATGAAAAGCAGACGCCGAACGAAATAAGCGCACAGCTTCGTGCGAATGCAGTTTCTGCCGCATTGTACATAAACATATAGGATGCAGCCGATACAATGCCACACAGCAGTCCGACCGTAAGTGAATTTCCGAGGAAGAAATAGTTTATCTTCCTTGCAGCAATATAATCTGAAGGAGGCATCTCGCCCCTCATATCATTTCGATTACCAACATAAGAAATAGCAGCCATAGGCAGAAGGATCATAGCAAATAATGCAAACAGCTGCGGATTCAGCATAAGCTGCATTCCTTCTTCGCCGAAAAGGTTAAGTATGGTGAGTATAAGCATTCCGAAATAACCCGAAATAAGAGCAGCCACACCACGCTTAATGTTACGGTGGATCTGCCTTGCGCTGCAGATCATTCCAGCAATGGAAGCAAGATTATCATCATTCATTATAATATCAGCAGCTTCATAAGCACTTCCTGCCGTATGCTGCGATATCGTAATTCCGACATCTGCAAGCTCAAGTGCTTCGGCGTCGGTGGTACGGGTGCCTGTCATTGCGACGACCTCACCCTGCTTCTTCATTCTGTCAAGGATGTAAAGCTTCTGCTCGGGTGTCACCTTTGCATAAATATCGGCATCATAAACAAGCTCGCTGCCATACTTAACGGAATCAGATATCTGCTTGCCTGTGATAGTTTTACCTGTAAGACCGATCATGCGGGCAGTAGCCTCTGCAACATGGGGATTATCCTCAGCCAGCATTACGACCTTTACGCCGGAACGCTCACAGGTCTTGAGAGCGTTTGAAACCGATTCACGCAGAGGCGCTGACAACGCAACAAAGCCTACGAAGGTATATGCGAAACCTGCTGTTGCATCGCAATCACGCTCCGCAGCGTCTGCACATGCAATCGCCATCACACTGCAGCCTGCAGCATAATATTCCTGCTGCTTCTTCTGCACATTGAAAAGCTGATCACCCTTGAAGCGGCAAAGAGGGAGTATCTGCTCGGGAGTTCCCTTGATACAGTAAAGACGAGAACCGCCTATCTCCCAGAGCGCACCGCTCATGACATTATTGCTTTCAGGAATACGCTCGATGAATTTATTATCCTTATAAAGATCCTTGATATTCTCATCAAAGAACGCTGCTTTTACGAGCAGTGCACGTTCAGCTTCATCGGTCGTATTCTGTTCGCAGGCAAGAACACCGACTTTATAAAGCAGCTCCTCGCTCTTTGTGTAGATACTTCTTACCTCGAGATGCGTCTTTGAGATAGCACCCTGCTTTTCGATACAAAGCACAGAGACGGAGTTAAGACGCTCGATGTCAGAAAGTGACTTGACTACAGCGGACTTTGAAAGCAGTTCATCCGCACCCTTCAGATAATAGAAGCGGATAATGGACGAGATGCCTGCAGGCAGGAAGCAAAGACCGATAGTGATCGCTCGCATAGCAGAATCGACAACATCGTTCTTCGTTATTATCATAAAGATGAGAGAGATAAAAGTCATAACAGCTGCAACGATGGATGCTATAGGAACGATTCCACGAACAGTACGCTCCATACGGGTATAGTAGCAGTGATTGTCTTCTTTCTCACCGATCTTCTGGAAATACTTGGTATCAACGCCCGCAGCACTTACCTTACATATCGCAATACCAGTAAGAATAGTAGTGCCGCTGTAAACAAAGGACTGATTAAGCTCAGTCTTTGACATGGCGCCGGGATACTTTGCAACAGGCTTGTTGGAGCCGGTAAAAACACTTTCATCAGCTGTAAGATCACGGCATTCCTGAATATACGCATCAGCAGGAACTCTCTCGCCTGCCTGCACCACAAGGATATCCTCAGGAACGATGAATTCCTTTTCAACAAGCTCCAGCTTTCCGTTGCGGATAACACGGAACTTCATTGCGGTGGAAACTCGCATCTCCATCAGCTTTTCATCTGCTTTTGTGCCGAAATATATCTCAGCCGCAGCATAAACTGCGTCGATAAGCAGTATCACTATTCCCGAAAACACGTTTGTACCGAACAAACTCAGCACACCCGCTATAAACATAAGCAGAAATGACGGAGACAGCAGCACCTTTATAGGCGAGAAGCTCTCCTGCGGTTTGTCCTTACGGGTATAGATATTATATCCGTAGAGTTCGGTATTCTTTTCTATATCAGCATCGGTAAGACCGAAATAATCACCCTTGAAATTAAAAAACTGTGCCATTATATATCCTTTCGCAATTGTCAGAATTTAACAATTATAGATAACACTATATATTATATTGTCGCACATTTTTACTAAAAAATCAAGTAGTTTTTGTAAATAGTAAGAAATTTGACCGTATATTAGTCAGCGCTGACATCTGCTCGCTGTCTACGCTTCATTCTGCGCCAGTTAAAAAAACCATAAAGATCGTTTATAAGAAAAACCACAAAACAAATGACCATCGGGAGATAAGAGCGGTCTTCAATTGTTGCCAGCACCCATAAAACGATCAGCACAACATCATTTGCAGCGTATCCTAAACCATAGAATTCGCTGCGCAGAAATGTAAGATAAGACGCTATGAAGCTAGTTGTAACAGATATAGTGCTGAAAAGCAGATTAGCATTTCCCAGAGCTTTAAGAATAAAGTAAAACAAGACAGTCACCAGAACAGCACCTACACATAACACCGCAAGCTGCCTTTTTGAAATACGGCTGACCTCGACCTCCGCAGACTGCTTATACGGATGCTTCAGCCACGCAACTACTGTGGCAATAGCTATCGGAGCCGTCATGCCGAGATACGTTATCATCTCCCCGTAATAGCGGAAATACAGCGAAATGATACCGTAGAACACTGCAAACACTACTGTAAGCACCTGTCCAATAACCATTCCCTTTGACACAAATATCAGAGCGGTTGCGCCGATGAGGGATGCTATTAATGTCAGCACATCTCCCCCGCCCGAGACAACAAAAGAAATCACAATAACAATAACCGAACACGACCATATCAGTCGCTCGGTTTTATTAAGCGATGCCAGAACAGAGCCAATCTTCATAAGACCTCCAACAAAAAGAGCATCCGAATACACATCTTCTAAGACCTAATGATGTGTACACGAATGCTCTGCATTTCACTACCCGGTGGCAGTTTTATTCAATTCAAGCTGAAGTTATTTTAGCATAACATCAGCATTTTGTCAAGCTTAAACGCTCTGGGCAGTATAAAGCTTGTAATAGTCGCCCTTCTTTGCAATAAGCTCATCATGTGTTCCCGCTTCGGTAATACCCTTGTTGGAAACATACATGATCTTGTCACAGTTTCTGATGGTAGAAAGACGGTGAGCAATAATAAAGGAAGTTCTTCCCTTCAGCAGGTGGTTCAGACCATTCTGCAGATAGCGCTCTGTCTTTGCGTCGATGGAGGATGTTGCCTCGTCCAGCACGAGGATCTTAGGATCGGAAACGATCGTTCTTGCAAAAGCGATAAGCTGCTTCTGACCCTGTGAAAGGCCGCTGCCACGCTCGTTTACGGTTGTATTGTATCCATCCTTCAGGGACATGATGTAATCATCAATGCCGACGATCCTGCAGGCATTACGGATCTCCTCATCGGTTGCGTCGAGCTTACCGTAAGCAATATTATCACGGATAGTACCGCTGAAAATGAAGCTATCCTGCAGCATGATACCCATCTGAGAACGCAGGGACTTCAACGTTACCTTGGAAATATCGCTGTCATCAATCATAACTGCGCCGCCATTTATGTTATAGAAACGTGAGATCAGATTAACTATAGTAGTTTTACCTGCGCCTGTAGGTCCTACAAGTGCAATGCTCTCTCCTGCCTTCACGTCGAAGCTGAGATCCTCAAGGATGTTGATACCCTCTTCGTAAGCAAAGGTAACATTCTTGAAGTGAACATCGCCCTTGATCTCAGGCATTTCTTTTGCACCTTCGATGCTGTCTACCGAAACAGGCTCATCCATCATCTCGAAGATACGTTCAAGATATGCAACAGCATTGATAAATGTATTCATCAGGTTTGAAAGGTTCATCAGCGGCTGCCAGAAGCGTGCGGAATAATCGGTCATAGCCATGATGGTACCGAGAGAGATCGTTCCCCCGAAGCCGAGAAGTCCTACAGCAAAAATACCTGCTCTTACAGTTACAGAAATGATATCTGTTGTAGGCCATACAAGGTTGGAGAATGCGACTGCCTTCATCCACACCTTCTTATAAGCCTTTGCAAGCTTATCGTTTATTTCGGCATTTTCCTCCTCACGGGTAAAGATCTGCGATATCTTTACGCCCACGATGCTCTCATGCAGATATGCATTCATGTTGGAGCTTTTGTTCGATACACCCTGCCATGCCTTACGCTGATGATTCTTGATAACGAACATCACGAATGCAAATACAGGCAGACCTGCCATTGTAACCAGCGCCAGCTGCCAGCTCACAAAGAACATGAAAACAGTAATGAAGATCAGGTTGAAGATCTCAAGAATGAAGTTAATCAGTCCGTTTGTCATAAGATCGGAAACGGAGTTGATATAGTTGATGATACGGGTAAGTATCTTACCGTGAGGTCTGCTGTCATAATAATCAAAGGACAGCTTCTGCATGTGTTCAAACAGATCCTTACGGATATCATATACGATATCCTGACCCACCTTTGTCATCATAGTGGAGCGAATCTTTGCAAAAATTACGCTGACCACGATGCATGTCAAAAGAGCAACACCACTCAGAATTATCTTGGGGATATCGCCAGCAGGCATGTAGTTATCAATGGCATTCTGAACGATAAGCGGAGATAAAAGTCCGATGATAACGCCGATTGCACTCAGAGTAAGGGATAATGCGATACGCTTCTTATATTTAGCAGCATATTTCAGCGAACGTTTAAGATGACGTATGTCAAATGGGGTCTCAAGCTGTTCATCAACATCAAATTTGTTTCTAGCCATCTGTATCCCTCCTTACTTCTGTAGATCATATACTTCACGATAATAGCCGTCCCTCTGGATCAGCTCATCGTGTGTTCCCTGCTCAAGTATCTTGCCATCCTTCAGCACGATTATCTTATCCGCATTGCGTGCAGTGGAGATACGCTGGGCAATAATGATCTTTGTGCAGTTGAAATCAAGCGAATCCAAAGCATCCTGAATGTGCTTCTCAGTCTCGAGATCAACTGCGGATGTGGTATCGTCAAGGATAAGTATAGCAGGCTTTACAGCAAGCGCTCTTGCAAGGGAGATACGCTGCTTCTGTCCGCCTGAAAGTCCTACGCCACGCTCGCCGACGATAGTATCATAACCGTCGCTCAGTCTGCGTATAAAGCCATCGGCATCTGCTGCCTTTGCAACCTTATAAACATCCTCTTCGGGCATATCTGTATCACCGAAACAGATGTTGCCTTCAACTGTATCGGAGTACAGCAGAACATCCTGTGTAG
This sequence comes from Oscillospiraceae bacterium, assembly GCA_045532595.1. Taxonomy (GTDB): domain Bacteria; phylum Bacillota; class Clostridia; order Oscillospirales; family Ruminococcaceae; genus CAG-115. Next base: position 6,302 of record JAZSGG010000097.1, read on the forward strand.
CAACACCGATATTGCCTCTCAGCTGCTTCAGCTTCAGATGAGTTACATCGACACCGTCTACCTTGACGGAACCGCTGTCAACGTCATAAATACGAGGTATCAGATCCACAAGCGTTGTCTTACCAGAGCCTGTCTCGCCCATGATGACAACAGTCTCACCTGGAGCGATCTCAAACGATACATCATCAAGCACCTTTGTGTCACCGTAGGAGAAGCTGACATGCTCAAACTCAACCTTGCCATCAAATCTTTCAGGCTTGTCAACAGCATCGGAGCGGTCAACGATGCGGGGTGTACCGTAATAGATCTCGATGATCTTATTAGCGGATGCTGTGAAGCGCTGCAGATCATTAACGATGTTACCGAGAGTTCTCATAGGGTTGGAGAGAGTCCAGATAAGACCGGAGAATGCAGTATACTCACCGAAAGTGATCCTGCCGTTGATTACGAAAATACCGCCGCATACAAGCATTACAACGGAAAGCGACTGTGCAGTGATCTCAAGATACGGGAAGAACTTCAGCCAGGTAAATGCTGCATTCTTATTTGCTGTATTGTACGCCTTGCTGAACTCATCAAAACGCTCGATCTCGTAATCCTCACGAGCGAATGCCTTGATAACACGGTTACCTGAGATGTTCTCCTCGGCAGCAGTGTTCATTGTGGAAAGGCGTTCACGAAGCTCCACCCATCTGGGACCCGCCTTGCGTTTAAGCATCCATGTTACGAAAAGAATCACAGGAGTAAGCGCCAGCAGGCACAATGCCATCAGCCAGTCGATAGAGAAAAAGAAGATAAGAGATGCGGAAAACAATACGACACACTCGACCATTGTTTTAATGATCCAGGCGATAGAGTGACGCACCATTTCAAGGTCGCCTGTAACTCTGGTCATGATATCGCCTGTTCTGTAGAAGTTATAGAACTGCGCATCCTGCTTCTCAATATTATCGAAAAGCACCTTACGGACATTGTATATCAGCATCTGAGATGAATGCTCATACATCATGTTACCGCCATATTGCAGACATCCACGGATCAACGTGAAGCCCACCATCGCAATAAGCATGCCAATAAGAAGATCTGAATGATTCTGCAGATTTTCAGCGGCATTTTCATTGATTATGAACGTATCGGTTATCTGCTGAGTAAAATACGGCGTCAGGATATACATAGACTGGCAGATAACAGTCATACACAGTGCAACTATGTAGATGCCTCGGCAGCCCTTCATGTTCTTCCATAGCCATCGGAACAGAAACATACGATCCCCCTCTTTCATTTCATACAATTTGTAAACGTTTTCTGTTTTAACTGTACAGGCATGAGATATAGAAAAATAAGATTTCATGCACTTTAGTTATTATAACAGAAAAAACAGATTTGTAAAGGGGTTTCAGACAAAAAATACTAACAAATTATGACGGTTTCCATTGTGCAATTTGTACAGATTTGTTAATCATATTTTATGCAATAGTTATGAAGATTTATACAATATTCGTGGAGATTTATACGATTTTTCAGAACACTTCCCTGCACAGCAAATTCAAAGTGCAGCGTGGTATTGCGTAAACTGTGTTCAAGATGTCGGAGTTCAAGGTCGGTGCAACAGCACCGCATTTTCATCCGTGGTGCAGGTGCTGCACTGCTCCGTATTTCGCTGATATGGAGGGCGTGGGCAGGCGCTTTGCAAGGGATCCTGACGACGAGTTTACATACACCGTGCCTAAGGATATGACTTATAAGCAGTGGAAGGCGATGCAGGATGAGCAGATAGCATATATGTCAAATAGCTTTAAACCTGTAATTCAGGGTAAAGCTCAATATGTAGCTATCAACACAAATCAAATATCTTTGCATAAGGTCGAGAACAGTGAATTTGATATGTATACCGATGGTGGTGACAGTACAAAGAATTTGGCTGTTAGACTTGCAGAGAAAAATATGCGTAAAGTCAAAGCGTTGTTACCAGATGGATATGAACTTCCTCGCATTGCTGTTGTTGATTATAGCAGATATGCAGGTTTTGAGCAAAAGGCAATAGCCGGATATCACGCTGATACTAACACCATGTTCATAAACAGTGCGTTTAAGAGCAGTAAGAGCATATTGGCTTATGTGAACAAGCATAAAGGGTATTTCTCAAACAATACTGAGCTTGCTCCATATTTTCATGAATTAGGTCATAATTATTATGAAAAAGCTATAAAAAGGCTTGCAAAATCTCAAAATATAGAGTATAATATAGCTAAGAATATTGTTGATGGTCGTATATATGATTATATCCATGCACGAAATGCGAGTGGTATGTATTTGACTGACAATATATCTATGTATGCTGATGATGGTTATTTGTCTTACAAATACACTGAAATCATTGCAGAGTGTTTCGCAGCTGATAAAACATTAAAACCCGAAGCTCAAAATATATTGGATCTATTAATTTGAAAGGGCGATGAATCATGTTAATCCATCCTACAAAAGAACAGGTGGAGCTCAGAGAAAAGCTTGCAAAATGTACTGATGACGCTGAACGTAAAATCATTACAGAAAAGTTGAGGGAGCTTGCTGTTGAGAGAGACAATCAGTTAAAGGATTGTCCTTTTGAACACTAACTTAATAACCAAAGCGTTTTGCAATCAATTGCAAGGCGCTTTTGTTTTGCAATAAAAGGAGACACCTACTCTGACGAACTCGACGGCAAGATATCTGCCAAAATAAGAAAGCACTTCGTTTCAAGAGAGGACTTTAATAACAAAGCTGCCCCTGTCAGACGACAAGGGCAGCTGATTTTATTCTCGTTCCATCTTATAATAGATCGTATAAAGCTCCTGAACAGAATTTTCAAGAAAATAGTAATACTTGATATACGGTATCAGCAAAACAAGAAACAGAACTGACAACGCCAGCAGCGGAACTTCCTCCACCATCATGAACATGATAAGCGAAAGCAGAAAGAATATCGCAAATGCAAGCGTTACAAGCAGATGTATCAGACGCTCGTGCTGATAAAAGGCTATCCTCTGTAAAAGCAACGAACGCTCGGAACGGTATTCCTCATTGGTATGTTCTTCTGCCATATATGCTCGGATATAGTCAAGATAAGCTTTTATCTGCTTCGTCATATATCAAACTCCTCCAATGCAAGGGAGGCTTCCTCCCACACTGCCATGGCAGCTTCCTGCTTGTTTCGAAGCTCCTCTATCTCTGTAGATATCTCCATCGCCAGCTGATAGTCTGTGAGACCTGAAAGCTCGTTGGTCTTTTGTTCGATAAGAGCGTCAAGCTCCTCAATCTCCTTCTCCGCACGAGTAATCTTAGTGTTCAGCTTGCGGCGCTCGGATTCACGTTCCTTCTTCAGCTTATAATCATTGACCTTCTCGATCTTCTGAGGCTTTGCCGCAGCCTGCGCCTGTGCCTGCTCCTCTGTGTTCTGCAATGTAAGCGTATACGCATCATAGGAGCCGAGGTATTCCTTCACTCCGTCGGGAGTGAGATAATATATCCTGTCAGCAAGCTTGTTGATAAGATAACGGTCATGAGATATTATGAACATCGTACCGTCATAGTTCAGCAGAGCATTTTCAAGCGCTTCACAGGATGTGATATCGAGATGGTTCGTAGGCTCGTCCAGCAGCAGGAAATTCGCACCCGAAAGCATCAGTTTGAGTATCGCAATACGGGCACGCTCGCCACCGCTGAGTTCAGACACCTGCTTGAAAACATCATCGCCCTTGAAAAGGAACGAGCCTAGTGCAGTTCTCACCTGCGTTTCGGTCATGCGGGGATACATATCCCAAATTTCATCGATGGCACGCTTGCTGTCGGTAAGTCCTGCCTGCGCCTGATCGAAGTATCCCATCTGCACCCTTGTGCCGTATTCAAAATCGCCTGAATCAGGAGTATACTGCTCCGTAAATATCTTGAACAGTGAGGTCTTTCCGCAGCCGTTACTGCCGAGCAGAAACACCCTCTCCCCTTTTTTGATATCGATATTTACATTACGGAAAAGTCTTTTTCCGTCAAAGCTAAGTCCTATACTGCTTGCATGGAAAACATCATTTCCACAGCCGTCGGCGCTCTTGAAATTGAATTTCAAAGCATCAGGGGCATCTTCAGGCTTAACAAGAGTTGCTTCAAGGCGGTCGATGGACTTTTGCTTACTTGCAATAGTCACATAGTTATGCGCCTGATTCCAGCGCTTCTGCTGATCGATAATGCCTTCTATGCGCTTAATCTCCTTAACGGTGCTGTCATATACCTTACGACGGCGCTCCATTTCCTCGGCCTTCAGTTCGAGGAACCGTGTGTAGCCACCCTTGTAATCATCAAGATGACAGTTTTCAAGCTCCAGTGTGCGCTTTGTTACCTTATCAAGGAAATAACGGTCATGGGAGATAACGATGTAAGCTCCCCTATAATCGTTCAGGAACTTTTCAAGCCACTCTACCGACTTGATATCGAGATGGTTAGTAGGCTCGTCAAGAAGAAGCAGATTTGCATCCGATAAAAGCAGCTTTGCAAGCTGCAGCTTGGATTTCTGTCCGCCGCTGAGAACTCCTACAGACAGCTTCAGGTCGCTCTCGGAAAAACCCAGACCCATCAGTGCAGATGCGGCTCGGCTTTTATAAGTAAGACCGCCCTCACGCTCAAAACGTTCTGTGAGAAGCGTCTGGCGTTCAATTATCTCTGCGCTGTGATTACCCTGATCTATCCTGTCGTGGATATCCTCAAGCTCCAGCTCCATATCCTCAAGATGTGCGAATATAGTGAGCGCTTCATCAAGCACAGTCCTTTCCGAATTGCGGCAGGAGAACTGTTCCATGAAGCCCATCTTGCAGGAGCCTGCTATGTGTATTCCGCCCTCGTCTGGTATATGCTCACCCTTCAGCAGACGGAACAGTGTAGTCTTGCCGCAGCCGTTGACTCCGACAAAACCTATCCTGTCATCATCATAGACATCGAATGTCACGCCCGAGAACAGCTCTCTGTCAGCAAATGACATTGCGACATCATTTAAACTCATTAATAACATAATTCACCTGTCGGACTCAGATCCACTGAATAAATGCGGTCTTGTCCTTGCTGTTATATCCTGCACGCTCGTAGAATCTGAGCGTGCTTTCTTCTTTGGAGCCTGTCAGAAGCATCAACTTATAGCAGTTTTTACGCTGAGCAAGCTCTTTTGCATAATTGAGACAAGCACCTGCCAATCCCCTTTTACGATACTCGGGATGCGTTACAACATTCTCCACAAATGCATAAGGCTGCTGCCCATGTGTTAAATTAGGAATTATGACGCATACGCAGGAGGATACAATCCTACCGTCCTCATCTGCAACAATTATGTGATGATCATCATCCTTCATGATGCGCTCCCACAGTGCGGTAAGCTCTGAGCTTGCGGCAGGTATGGGATTTCCATGAAGATGTGTATATAATTCCAGCAGACCGTCAAGGTCGTTATAAGTCACTTCTCGAATCATAACGTCTCCAAAAACCGCACCGCTTACGCACAGCGCAAGCGGTCGGATAAAATCAATTACTCAAAATCAGACTTGAAAGCCTTGTAGGAATCAGGAGAATACTTATCGTTCACAAGCCTGTCATTAAGCTCAACATCGTAAGCAGAGCCGACCTCGATAAGATAAGCATCGAACTCCTCGCCTACCAGTGCATCGAGAACAACAGTCAGGCTTTCAGCCCTCCAGGACTCCTTAGTTGTTATATCTTCTCTTACAACAACATAAGCAGCTTCCTCTGTCTCCAGCAGGTAAGCCTTACCGTCTGCATCAAGATTCCATACAAATTCGGTAAGCTCCTCATTGAGAGAAGAAGAATCCTTGTTAACTACAACTTCCAGCTCCTCAACGCTCTCAGCCTTTTCAGCAGTAGCATTCGCTCTTGCTTCCTCAACTGCCTTGTCCCACTCTTCATCAGAGGGATTCTCGTACGTTGCGGTCTCGAAATATGTTTCCTGATCTACCTGAGCTTCATCCTGTGCGTTCTTGAGATCAACTTCATACTGGATCTCAATAAAGCTCTCGCCATTGTTCAGTCTGTCAACATAATCCTGAGCCTTTGCAACTACAGCTGCGATCTCGTCATCATTAGGAAGTGCCAGACCGTACATATCCTTGAAAGGAAGCTCGATATACTTCACATTTGCATAATTCTCAGTGATATAGCTGTCAAGCTCCTCAGCAGGAACAGCCTTGGAACCGCCCTCAGTATACAGAGCTTCAAGAAGCTTTTCTTCCTTCTTGTTTGTGGTATAAACATCTCTGATGGTATCCATACCCATGCCGATGGATTCGTAATACTCGCCCATGGTATTTGTGCCATAGATATACTGAGCGTACCAGTCCTCTTCATCCCAGATCTTGTTCACATCAGCATTGATTGCTGCCTGATCCTCTGCGGTAAAGGTGAGACCATTCTCATCAAAGAGTCTGTTAATTGCAACATAACGTCTCAGCTCAACAACAGCGTTCTCCTTGATCCAGTCGTTTGCAGGCTTACCGTCAACTGTCTGAACGAAAACGTCGTTGACCTCAGAAGTATCTCCCGCTTCTTCCTTTACCTCTGTGATCTCTGCATAGCAATCGCTGTAAGCGCTCTGTACGCACCAGAGATAGATACCGTTACGGATCTCCATGCCGTCAACAGTACCGATATAACCTGTATCAGCGCAGCCCGTCATAGAAGCTGCACATACTGCAGCAAGAGCTGCAGCTGTGATCTTTTTATAACTAAAAGCCATGTTTATTTCCTCCTAATCAAGTTCTGAGAACTATATCCTTCTCTGCCAGAGCCTTCAGCACACGCTCAACGGAGCTGTCAGCCTCTTCATCTGTCATAGTGCCATCCTTGCGGAGGACCATCTTATAAGAAAGGCTCTTCTTGCCTGCAGGAACCTGCTCACCCTTGTACATATCGAATACAGATACGCTCTCAAGGAACTTAGCGCTGGACTTGATGATATCAATAATTGTATCGGATGTTACCTCATCATCGCACAGCAGGCTGAGGTCACGGGTCATTGCTGGATACTTAGGCAGAGGCTTGTACTTACGCTCTGCACCCTGTGCTGCAAACATTGCACCCAGATTAAGCTCACCTGCGTATACTCTGCAGGAAATATCGAACTTCTCTGCAACAAGGGGGTGAACTTCACCGAATGTACCTATAACAACACCGTTTGCAACGATATCTGCGCATCTACCGGGATGATAGGACTTGTTATCCTTGACAGGAACAAAGCGAGCATCAATAACAAGATCGTCAAGCAGCTCCTCAACAACACCCTTGACAGTGTAGAAATCTTCATCAGCGCCGTAAGCACAGAATCCCATAACATCCTCTTCAACGGGAAGCTCCTCACCTGTGGGGGTGAAAACTCTGCCTATCTCGAACAGACGAGCAGAAAGGTTTCTGCTGGCAACGTTGGTGGATGTAACTGTCATCATAGAAGGCAGCATGGAGGTTCTCATAACGCTGGTATCCTCACCGAGAGGATTTGTGAGAACTACGCTGTTCTTCTTATCATCACCAAAAGCAAGCTTTTCGTAGGATTTGGGAGAGATGAAGCTGAATGTCATTGTCTCATAGAATCCCTGAGATACCATGATATCAACCATCTTCTTCTCAAAGTGCTGCTCAGGAGTGATCTTACTATTGGAGGACAGCTTGGGAACTGTAGAGGGGATCTTGTTATATCCGTAGATTCTTGCAACTTCCTCTGCAAGATCGCACTGACGCTCGATATCGATTCTTGTGTTGGGAACGATAACGCTGCCGTCCTCATAACCGAAGCCGAGCTTCTTGAAGATATCTATCTGCTGAGCCTCGGGGATCTCGATACCGAGATGGTCGCTGATCCACTGTGCATCATGCTTCAGCTTGTGAGGAACCTTGTTTGCATTATCAACATCAATATACTCACGAACTACCTCACCGCAGCCGAGCATCTCAACAAGTTCTAAAGCTCTCATAAGAGCAGGTTTTGCATTGATGGGATCCAGACCCTTTTCAAATCTGGAGGAAGCGTCGGTACGCTTGTTGATCTTCTTTGCGGTCATTCTTACGGATACGCCGTCGAAGCATGCAGCCTCGAATACAACTGTCTGAGTATCCTCCATGATGCCGCTGTACTCACCGCCCATTACGCCTGCTACAGCGATAGGCTTCTTACCATCGGCGATGATGAGCATCTCAGGACTAAGCTCTACCTCAGAGCCGTCGAGGATAGTGATCTTCTCGCCTGCTTCGGCATTTCTTACTACGATTTTAGCATCCTCTACATAGCGCAGATCGAATGCGTGCATGGGATGACCGTACTCAAGCATTACGAAGTTTGTGATATCAACGAAGTTATTAATAGCTCTTACACCGCTGGCATTAAGACGCTCGACCATCCAACGGGGAGAAGGACCGATCTTTACGTTCTTAACTACAGCAGCCATATATCTGGAGCAGAGAGAAGCATTCTTTACATCAACATTGATGTAATCTGTCGCCTTGCCATCAACACCCACGAACTTAGGCTCGGCATAGTTGAACGGCAAATCAAATGTAGCGGAAGCTTCTCTTGCAAGACCCAGCACGGAAAGGCAGTCGGGTCTGTTATTGGTTATCTCGAACTCAACTGTTGTGTCGTTGAAGCCCAGGGCATCGTGAATATCCATACCAACAGACATCTTGTCAAAATCAGGATCGTCATTCAGGATAAGGATACCGTCAGCGGAAGAATAAGGAACATCGGCAAGAGTGAGGTTCAGTTCCTCGTAAGAACACATCATGCCCTCACTGCGAACTCCTCTCATATTGCCCTTCTTTATCTTCATGAAGCTCATGTCCTTGTGATTGTAGCAGGTTGCATTATGCAGCGCTACGGGAAGGAATGCGCCCACGAAAACATTCTGTGCGGATGTTACGATCTGCACAGGAGCCTCAGCTCCTACCTCTACCTTGCACACCCAGAGGCTGTCAGCATCGGGATGCTTCTCCATCTCAACACACTTGCCGACAACAACGTTAGTGATGTCAGCGCCCTGCACGGAATATGTCTCCACCTTGCTGCCGCTCATGGTCATACCGTCGCAGAATTCTTTTATCGGCATATCGGTCTTAACGAAATCGTTAAGCCATTTCATTGAAAGATCCACTTTAATCTATCTCCTTATATTAAGTATCAGTTACAGCTGTCAGTTTATCAGAACTGCTTCAGGAAACGCATGTCGTTTTCGTACAGCAGGCGCATATCCTCGATCTCGTATCTGAGCATTGTGATACGCTCGATACCGATACCGAATGCAAAGCCGCTGTATTCCTCGGGATCGATACCACAGTTCTCAAGAACCTGAGGATGTACGACACCTGCACCGAGGATCTCGATCCAGCCCTCGCCCTTGCAGAGAGGACAACCCTTGCCGCCGCAGCGGAAGCACTGGAAGTCGATCTCGCAGCTGGGTTCTGTATAAGGGAAGTGATGGGGTCTGAACTTCAGGTTCATGCCCTCACCGTAAAGACGCTTAGCGAACTCCTCAAGAGTACCCTTCAGATCAGCAAAAGTGATGTTCTTATCAATAACAAGACCCTCACACTGATGGAAGATAGGAGAATGTGTGCCGTCAACCTCATCACGTCTGTAAACACGTCCGGGGCTGATGATGGCAATGGGAGGCTTGTTCTTCAGCATCTCTCTGATCTGTACAGAGGATGTCTGTGTTCTGAGGATAACATCATCAGTGATATAGAATGTATCCTGAGCATCACGTGCAGGATGTCCCTCAAATGTATTGAGCATATCGAAGCAATAGTGTGTGGTCTCGACCTCGGGACCATCAACTACTGTGTAACCCATGCCGCGGAAGATCTCCTTCAGCTCATCCAGAACGATGTTCATGGGATGACGTCTGCCGATGGAAAGCTTCTTGCCGGGCATTGTAACGTCGAGTGCTTCTGCAGCAAGACGAAGCTCAGTCTCGGCAGCCTTCAGCGCCTCAGACTTTGCCTTGATGGAATCCTCGATCGCAGCTCTTACCTCATTCGCAAGCTGACCGATAACGGGACGCTCCTCAGCGGAAAGTCCGCCCATCTGCTTCAGAATAGCAGTAAGCTCACCCTTTTTACCGAGAAACTTAACACGCAGAGCGTCAAGCTCCTTAAGATCGGAGCAGGAGCTGATCGCTCCGAGAGCTGTCTCCTTAATGCTTTGTAACTGTTCTTTCATTTTTTTCAATCCTTCCTCAACGGAATATATTTTTGCCGTACGGCATTAATTAACGCAAATAATCATATTCTGACCAATATATCAGTATATCACAAAATGTCAGAAAATGCAAGTCCTTTACTCATCTGTGTCGGGAACGTAATCATTGCAGAATTCCACAGAAAGCAGAGTATTCTTGCCCTCCCATCTGTTGATGGTATACAGACGATATTTATCGGGAGATACCTCCATACCGCTGACACCTGCAACAGTTGCAAGAGAAGGAGGAAGATAACCAACGATAAGCTGATAGTTGCCGTCCACCTCAGACATCTCAACTATCTGCGGAGCGTAGGTGAGATAGCGGATATTCTTCGCAGCGTAATAAACGTGCTTTTCCTCGTCATAGGTAAAGGTGACCTCACCCGTACCAACGGACTGATGCTCCATCACAATAGTGCTGCCGAACATCTCCTTGCAGGAAGCCATCACATCATATTCGGGAATAGTCAGACCGCCCATGCCGTCTGCATAGGGAGTTGTATCCTTAGTGATAAGTATATTCCATATAGCACAGGTGATCTTGGATGTATTCGGGATCTCTTCAACGCTGTCAAACGGAGCAATATCATTTACCACCATGGGGAAAATAAACTGAGCGAACTCATTCTTCAGTGAAGTATTATCCAGCAGCTTGCCTGTAACATCAGCAACGAATCTCACCGAAGATATGCAGCCGATGATCGCCATAACTATTACAAATATCGCAAATCCGAAGAAAAAGCGCTTTTTCTTCACAGGCTCAGGAACTACCTCAGCTTCAGCAGGCTCATTACCGCCAAGCTCAACGATATCGTCCTCGATATCCTCTGCATCCAAAGAGCCGAAAAGTTCATTGATGACCTTTTCCCCACCCTGCTGCTTTTCCTTCTGTGCGGAATTTCTCTTTTTTCTTGCCATATATCTTCCTTTCGGTTAGCCTCTGATCTGGCCATCGCCGTTTATCAGATATTTATATGTGGTGAGCGCCTCAAGACCCATAGGTCCTCTGGCATGAAGCTTCTGAGTGGAGATACCGATCTCTGCACCGAGACCGAACTCAAAGCCGTCAGTAAAACGTGTGCTGGCATTTACATAAACAGCGGCAGCATCCACCATTTTCTGGAACAGCTCAGCATTTCGTATATCATTTGTAACGATACATTCACTGTGCTTAGTGCCGAAGTGATTGATATGAGCTATCGCCTCATTCACATCGTTAACGACCTTAGAAGAAAGCTTATAATCAAGGAACTCTGTAGCATAATCACTTTCCTCAGCAATCTTCTCAACCTCAACAAGCTTTGAAGTGGCTTCATCGCCGACTATTTTCACCTTGCCCTGCCAAAGCTCATCAAGCTTTGCAAAGAAGGCTTCAGCAATATCCTTATGAACAAGGATATTCTCGATAGCATTACATACAGACGGGCGCTGAGTCTTAGCGTTATCAACGATGCGAACCGCCATATCCACATCTGCGGAAGCGTCCACAAACACATGGCAGTTACCCTCGCCTGTCTGGATAACAGGGATCGTAGCATTCTCGATAACGGCACGGATAAGACCGCCGCCACCCCTGGGAATAAGCAGGTCTATATACTTGTTGAGCTTCATCATTGCGTTAGCAACAGTACGGGATGTATCCTCAACCAGCTGCACCGCATTCTCATCAAAGCCGCAATCCTTTATTGCACCACGCATGAGAGAAACCAGTGCTTTATTAGAATTGATAGCATCGCTGCCGCCACGAAGGATAACAGTATTACCTGCTTTAAAGCATAGCGCAGCAGCATCAACGGTAACATTAGGTCTTGACTCAAATATGATGCCGATAGTACCGATAGGAACACGCTTCTTGACTACGCAGAGACCGTTTGCAAGCTCACTACCGCCGATAACCGCACCTACAGGATCAGGCAGAGCGATAACCTTATCAACACCGTCAGCCATACCCTCGATGCGCTCGGGAGTAAGGGTAAGACGATCTATCATAGCCTTGCTCATACCGTTCTGCTCAGCAGCTGCGATATCAAGCTTATTTGCTTCGATAAGAGCAGCACTCTCACTTCTCAGCCTCTTCGCTATCTCGGCGAGTACAGCATTCTTCTCAGAAACCTTCAGGGATATGATAACAGGCTCGGCAGCCTTTGCCTTATAGCCGAGTTCTTCGATATACTCCATTTATATCACTGCTCCTTTTTCTTGAAATATGTACATACAGCTTCGCCCTCAAACAGGTCATAAAGCTTAGAGGGAGAATCGCCATTGATAATTACAGTGTCGATTCCTGCATCGGTTGCGATCTTTGCGGCTTCGATCTTTGTAAGCATTCCACCTGAACCAAGATTGCTGCCTGCGCCCTGAGCAACGGAAATTATCTCGGGAGTGATTACATCCACCTCACGGATCAGCTTGGACTCGGGAAGCTTAGGATCTCCGTCATACAGTCCGTCAACATCAGTGAGCATGATGAGAAGATCAGCCTCACAAAGAGAAGCAACTATAGCGGAAAGTGTATCGTTCTCGTCGAAATCAAGCTGCTTGATGGACACCGCGTCATTTGCATTTATAATAGGTATGATGCCCATCTCGAACAGCTTATCAAATGTATTCACAACATTGAACTTACGCTCTTTGTTGGAAATAACATCACGGGTAAGCAGCAGCTGAGCCACCTTGTGATTGAATTTACCGAAATTCTCGCTGTAAAATGTCATAAGTTCAGACTGACCGATAGCGGCACACGCCTGCTTTCCGGGCATATCTGTAGGCTTAGCGGAAAGACCCGCTCTCGCGGCACCGACACCCTGAGCGCCGGAGGTGACAAAAACGATCTCTCTGCCTGAATTCTTAAGATCAGACATAACCTCGATAAGCTCGTAGCACTTTCTTATATTGAGATGGCCTGTATGATAAGCAAGAGTGGAGCTGCCCACTTTTATGACAATGCGCTTCTTATCTGCAAAACAAGGCATTTCATATACCTCTTTTCATTTTAGTATCTGCGTATAAACGTACTATTTTATTATATCAAATATGCACAAAAAAAGCAATACCATTTATAATTTATCACTATTTTTTTATCCACCTGCATGTTTTCAACACAATTTTCACGAAATTTTATGCGAATTACATAAAAAAGCTATTGATTTATTCGTCCGTTTATGATATAATTCTAAATATATAATACAGCAACATAATACAATATGTTGCGCAGCATTACTTACTAAGGAGCAATCTAATGGATACCTACTCAGAGCAGCTTGTAGTGCGTGCTTCCACCGGAGCCGACAAAGCAAAGAAGATTCTTATTTCAATTGGAGCGATCCTGTTGGCAACGGTGCTTATGTGGCTCAGCATTGTTTTCGCATTCTACTCGCTGATCTTACTGGTATTCGGCGTGCTTGGTCTCGGTGTTTATCTTGTGAGCAATATGGATGTTGAATATGAATACATCATCACCAACAACGAGATGGATGTCGATAAGATCATCGGCCGCCGCAAGCGCAAGAGAATGATCACTCTTGATCTCGGCGCAGCTGAGGATCTTGCACCCTACCCCACAGACGAGGATATCAAGGTAGATGCCACAGTTCACGCATCCACGGGTTATGAAAAGGATGCCCACTATCTTCTTGTTCAGCATGGCAGTTACGGAAAAGTAATGCTGATATTCAATCCCAACGAAAAAACAAGGGAGGCAATTATGCAGGAGGTGCCTAATCAGCTCCGCATAAGACTGAAGCACAATGGCAAATAATATTTTCATCAGAGTCGGAACGGGTATCATCGAGATCGACAGAATCCGAAAGATCGCCCGAAACCCCAAATTTCTTTCAAAGTATTTTTCTGCTGACGAGATCCGTTACATAGTAAACCACAACATTGCGCCCACACTCGTTGCCGAAAACTACTGTGCAAAGGTCGCATTCGCAAAGGCCATCGGCACAGGCACAAGAGTTGTACACGCAAGAGACATCACAGTTCTTCGTGACAGACTCAACTCCCCTTTCATCATCACATCAGGACTTGCAAAGATGCTTACAGAGCGTGAAAACTATGTTTATAACCTCTCCGTTGCTCACTGCAAGAAGTATGCAACTGCAACGGTAATACTCAACAAAAAATAACTCCGCCACTGTGCAGCGTAAATTTCACTGCACAGTGCTTTTTTATCACACAGGATAAAGGAAATGATAAAATGAAACGTCTTGTAATAGGAATGCTTGCGCATGTGGACTCGGGTAAGACCACACTATCAGAGGGAATGCTGTATCGCTCAGGCGAGATACGCAAATTAGGCAGAGTGGATCACGGAAACGCTTTCCTTGATACCGACAGCATGGAGCGCAGCCGTGGTATAACCATATTTTCAAAGCAGGCTAGTCATTCCCTGCCCTCTGCTGCTGTAACTCTGCTCGATACCCCGGGACATGTGGATTTTTCGGCTGAGATGGAGCGTGCGCTTCAGGTGCTGGATTATGCTGTGCTTGTCATCAGCGGAACAGACGGCGTTCAGAGCCACAGCGAAACGCTCTGGCAGCTGCTGATACGCTACAATATACCCACATTCATCTTCATTAATAAGATGGACATCTCATATCTCACGAAGGAATCACTGCTTAAAGAGCTGAAGCAGCGCCTCTCAGGCGGATGCTGCGACTTCAGTCCGCTTCGTGACAGGAATGAACTGACAGAGGAGCTTGCAGAATGCTCTGAGAAATTGATGAATTCATTCCTCGACAGCGGCGAAATATCAGACGCACTTATTTCCGAGGCAATTGCAAACCGTGAGGTATTCCCCTGCCTGTTCGGCTCAGCTCTTAAACTAAACGGCATTGACGAGCTGCTTGATATCCTCGACCGATACACTACACAAAAGCAATATCCCGAGGAATTCGGTGCAAGAGTTTACAAGATCACGCAGGACGAACAAGGCGCTCGTCTCACTCATATGAAGATAACAGGCGGCACCCTGAAGGTTCGCTCGCTGCTTGAGGGTAACGGCTGGGCAGAAAAAGTCAATCAGATCAGGATCTATTCAGGTGTCAAATTCACAGCTGCTGATGAGCTGCCTGCAGGGGGTATCTGCGCCGTAACAGGTCTTACCAAAACCTTTTCGGGCGAGGGTATCGGCTTTGAGCGAAACAGCCCGTCCCCCGTTCTGGAGCCTGTTCTGACATATAAGATCATACTTCCTCCAAAAACAGATGTTCAGACTGCGCTACAGCAGCTTCACAAATTAGAGGAGCAGGAACCGCAGATGCACATCATCTGGAACGAACGTCTGCAGGAGATCCATGTGCAGCTTATGGGAGAGATACAGCTGGAGATACTCAAAACCATGATCTCAGACAGATATGGCATGGATGTCAGCTTCGACCGTGGCAGCATCACATATAAGGAGACCATCTCCGAGCCTGTGGAAGGCGTTGGACATTACGAGCCGCTGCGCCATTATGCCGAAGTACATCTGCTGATGGAGCCTGCAGAACGAGGAACAGGTCTGCAGTTCTTCACTGATCTGCAAAGGGATTCTCTCGACATCAACTGGCAGCGGCTGATACTCACCCACCTAGAGGAAAAGGTGCATATCGGCGTGCTTACAGGCTCCCCTATCACTGATATGAAGATAACTCTTGTGGCAGGCAAGGCGCATCTGAAGCACACCGAGGGCGGTGATTTCCGTCAGGCGACTTATCGTGCAGTAAGACAAGGTCTGCGTTCGGCAAACTCAGTGCTTCTGGAACCCTGGTATGATTTCAGGCTGGAAGTGCCATCGGATTGCGTAGGCAGAGCTATGACCGATCTTCAGCGTATGGAATGCGACATGCAGCCACCGCTCACAAACGGCGAGACCACTACACTCAGCGGCTCTGCGCCTGTGGCAAAAATGCGTGATTATCAGAGTGAAGTGATAAGCTACTCCCACGGAAAGGGACGCTTATCCTGCATTCCAAAAGGATATTTCCCCTGCCACAATGCAGATGAGATCATTGCAGCAATCGGCTATGATGTAGACAGCGATGTTGAAAACACAGCCGACAGCGTTTTCTGCTCCCACGGCGCAGGAGTTCTTGTCAAATGGGACGAGGCACCCTCACGAATGCACGTCGACAGCGGAATACGCTTTGGGGGCAGCGCCGATGATAACGAACAGGAGATCGCAGTGCAGCAACAGATATCCTCCTACAAGCAGCGTATGGCTACCGACAAGGAACTGATGGAGATATTCGAGCGCACCTACGGTAAGATCGACCGTGATCCTCGCCGTGCAATGCGAAACGAAAAAACACCCGAACACAAAAAGATTCCCAAACTGCCTGCGCCGCCAAAGGGTCCTGAATATCTGTTGGTTGACGGTTATAACATAATCTTTGCTTGGGATGAGCTTAACAAACAGGCAAAAGACAATCTTGATCTCGCACGAAATACACTCATAAATATTCTTTGTAACTATCAGGGCTTCAGACAGTGTAATCTGATACTTGTATTTGACGCATACAAGGTTAAAGGCAATCACCGTGAGGTGGAGCAGATAGGCGGAATAAATGTGGTCTACACTAAGGAAGCTGAGACAGCGGATATGTATATCGAAAAGGTCGCTCACAAGCTGGGCAAGGATCACAAGGTGCGTGTGGCTACCTCCGATAACGTTGAGCAGCTGATAATCCTCGGAAGCGGCGGTACAAGAGTTTCTGCCGCAGAATTCCATGAAGAAGTCAAAATGACAGAAAAGGCTATCAGAGATCTTATCGGAGGTTAATATGGAACTAAAGACGATTGCACATCTCCGCTCGGATTTCCCTGAAAAATTCGGCATACCACGCCAGAGCGGACTTGTTGATTCAATTGCGAGGATAGTTTTCACACCCGAGTATCGTAACCCCGATGCACTGAGGGGGCTGGAACAATATTCCCACCTGTGGATAATATGGCAGTTTTCAGAGGCGGTGCGTGAAGAATGGTCACCGACCGTAAGACCTCCTCGTCTTGGTGGAAACAAAAGGATGGGCGTTTTTGCTACACGCTCTCCCTATCGCCCGAATCCACTAGGACTCAGCAGTGTAAAAATAGAAAAGATCGAGCTTGACACCAAAGATGGTCCTGTAATAACAATTTCAGGTGCGGATATAATGGATAATACTCCGATATACGATATCAAGCCGTATCTTGCGTATGTAGACAGTCATCCCGATGCGTCTGACGGATTTTCGCTGAATCAGCACGAGGGAACACTAAACGTCATAATACCGCAGGAAATTGAGCTGCACCTCCCTGCTGATACCAAACAGACTATCATTGACCTGCTGGCTCAGGATCCACGCCCTCAGTATCAGAACGCCCCTGACCGCATCTATACAATGAGCTACGGCAACGATGATATCAGCTTTACAGTTGACGGAGATACCCTGACAGTAACAGGAATCAGAAAAATCAAATAAGGTGATACTATGAAATATATTACTGAATATTCAAAGATAACCTTCCTTGACGACAACGGAAATGAAGTAGGAAATATAACCTATCCCGAAACAGAGGATGGCGTTTTCACTATTGACCACACATTTGTCGATTTAAGCATGCAGGGCAAAGGCATCGCTGCTAAGCTTGTTCAGCTTGCGATCAACGACATCAACATGCGTGGTGGTGAGACAAAAGCGACCTGCTCTTATGCACAGAGCTACATCAAAAAGCACGGACTCCGCCCTGTTGTAATATGCCATATGGTTACAAGCATTGATGGCAAGGTAACAGGCGATTTCCTGTACAGCGAAAAAGGTTTGCAGGTAAGCGAAAGCTATTATGAGATCAATCGTATGCTCAAGGGCGATGCGTTTGCATGCGGTCGTGTAACAATGGAAAGCAGCTTTACAAACGGATTCAAGCCTGATCTGAGCAGTTTTGCTGATGCAGTTCTCCCCTGCGAAGACTATATTGCAATGAAGCACAGCTACTATGCAGTATCGTTTGACAGGCTGGCGAATGTCGGCTGGACCGACAACATGATACACGACGAGGACGAAGGATATGATAACTGCCATATAATCGAAGTTGTCACTGAAAACGCACCTGCGTCAATGCTTGCATATTATAGGAGCATCGGTGTATCGTACATTTTTGCAGGAAAGGATGACATTGATCTCAAGCTTGCTCTTAACAAGCTTTACAGTATTTTCGGCATTAAGAAGCTGCTGCTTGAAGGCGGAAGCATTATCAACGGTTCATTCGAGCGTGAAGGGCTGATAGACAGTCTGAGCCTTGTAGTTGCTCCGATGATCGGAAACAAAGACGATAAACCGCTCTTTATGAACTCTGACATGTGCGAGTTCAGACATATCGGTACAAATCCTATGGAAGATGGTTCAATCTGGATAAGATATGCGAAGTAATATCAAAGTGCATAAGAGAGAGGCTCTCCACATATGGAGAGCCTCCGTATTTTCTTATGGTAAGATCATCCTACGCCTTCAACTGAAACTATTTCAGCACTGCCTGATAGTCCACCTTCAACTGAACATCATAACCATACATCCGAGAATATTCAGACCTCAGCCAGCCTTTCTTTGAAATCCAGAGCACACTTTCGTGACACACGCACTGTTACATTACCGGCAAGTGAAGCAAGCAAAGTTCTGTCATTGCCCGGAGAATAACCCGTCACCTTTGTAAGATTACTTCCCCTCGGATATGGTAACACTGAGGGACGAGAACAACAACCTGGTGTTCCCCGATTACGATCCTGATGATCCCTACTACGATTATTCGGATATGCTTAACAAGGCACTTGAAGTCGCACGTGAGGAACACGATCCCCGTGATTCCACCAACTGTGCACAGGTATTCGTTGAGGAAGGCGTGTACTACTTCAGGAAGTCCATATATCTGTGGGGATATACCGATATAAACGGCGTTGCAGGCAAATCGGTTTTCGTTGTTGAACCGTATCTGAAGGATGTTGACGGAAAACCTGTTGACGTTAGCGGCTTCTTCACAAACAAAAACCTCGACGAAACATACTCATGGTACTTTGGCAGCATCAGCGACCTTACATTTGTCGTAAGCAACGCTCACCAGAGCTTCAAACCTACAAGTACCCCTGAACAGATTCTGAATAATATCTGCAGCGATCAGGTAAATCCGCACGAAAGCTATTCGTTGTTCTACCGTATCCGTATGGCTTACGGCGGACTGAGCAACCTTGCTCTTTCGGGCTTCCAGTGCTTCATGAGATGGACATTACCGATATGCTTTCAAGAGTAAAGGATATCACCTGCGGTCCGTGTCGTATTGCACTTTACGGAGTGCAGACCAATGACGCTTTTTATTACGACAACTACTTCTACGGCGGATACTATGTGAATGAGGACGGCTACGAACGTCTGCCGGTGTTCCAGCTGAACTTCAGCATGGGCACTACGCTTTTCTCCAATTCCTACATAGGAAACTTCCTGTTCACACGAACAGGCGCAGGCTGCTGGTGTCCTCATGCATCATATTCAAACCTTACGCTTGAACGTGTATACGGATTTGCAATAGACACGACCGTAGATTCCAACTCTGTCAGCGGATGTTTGTTCAAGGACTGCTCCTACAATGATATTGCGGAATATTTCGAGAGCATGGGCATCCAGCCTTATGACCACGAAACAAGATACTGGGATTCAGAACAGAAAAAGTGGGTATTCCCGGGCAAGGGATACATCATCCACGAGAACTATCTGAACGATTACCGTGCAGGCGGCAACCACCGCAACGGAACCTGTATTCCGATGATAAGGCTTCACGGCGGCGGCACATTCTCACAGAATAAGATCGAATGTGTTTCTCTGGAATGGACTACCCTCGTGGAACTGAATAACTCCGAATGGGTCGCAAGCTACAGCGGAAAGCGCACAGGCTCGCAGAACGTATACTTCACCGATAATGCATTCAAGATAAATGACTGGAAATACGAGAACCTCATGATCGACGACTGGAAGCAAGGTCGTCCCTATACAGAAGGCTGGGAGGACTACACCGTCGTTATCTGGGGCGAAAAAGGCTGGAACAATGCCGATGGTACTCCTGCTATGGGCGGCATCGGTGTTCGTGGCGACAAGCCTGTAAGCTGGCTGGATGACGGCATTTATATTTCACCCGAGTTCTGCCGCTATGTTGACCTCTCCGCATTCCTCGATCCCGACAAAAAGACCGCAGGCTACGCAGATCTGGGCAAGGTAGGCGCCAGCGAGCAGCAGCTCTGGGACATGGGACTTGAACAGCGTTACAGCAAGGATCTCAACGACCCCAATATTGAAAAGGTGTATTTCGAGGAGGACTTCGGCGGCATGAGCTGGAACCCCGGCTCCAACTACGAAAAGCTGCAGTCCGCATTCGACTACGTTGCGACACATGACGCAATCCTCTATATCGACCCGGGTACCTACTACACCGATAAGCCTAACAGCGTGTACCGAGGCAACATCATCGACTACACATACAATTACAGCTTCGGAAAGAACGACGTGTTTGTCGGCAACACACTGACCCGTGGAGGCAGGGGCAGCATCGTAAACCACATGCTGAACTCCAACTTCCCCATTGATCTGCCCGACGCTCTCACCGACAAGCCGATGGTATTCTATCACATCAGTGACGGTCTGCGTCTTATCGGTAACGCCCAGTTGGGTACTATGACCTACGACAGCAACTGTATTCAGTTCGACAGCCCCACCATCAGGTACACTGACGAAAATGGCAACGAAGTTACTTCCATCTCAGATGCACGCATCGCAGGCAATATGTTCAATACAGTGGACAGCGGCGACTATAAGGTAAACTTCCCCATCACACCTTATGATGTCGCAGACGATATCCTTCTGCAGAACTGCGACAACAACGAGTTCATGCTGCATACCCTTTACTTCAACGACCAGAAGGATGATCCCAATACTGCTCTCGATGAAACGCTCACAGTTACAAAGGATGATGTCACAAGCTGGTCCGTGCCTCATCTCATCACATATGTGAACGGCGAGAGGTTGGAAGTAAACTATTCCGATAGCCCTGAAAAACAGATCACACAGACTACCACTCCCCCTGATCCCCAGAGCGACATTTTCGATGTACCCAACATCTGGACAAATACGATAAGTGACACCGAATACCTGCTGTATGATTTCAAGGACAGAACTCCCGAACAGAAGGCGGCTCTTGAAGCACTGTTCGACAGCTATATCGACGTCTCCACAACATCGCTGTATCTCAACTCACGTTACAACACAGCGGTAATGCCGAACGAGACCGAGGCACGTCAGTTCAACTACTACGAGTTCAGGGATGATCTTACACCCGAACAGCGGCTTGACGTGATGGCACAGACACATCACCACGAAGTTGCTGTGAGTCCTTCTGGCAACGATGCTTACTTCACTGATCAGTCCCGTGACGAGAATTACGGCAGTGCGGACAACGCAAACAGATCTACATTTGCCATCGTTTTCAATGATGAGAAGATCTCAGGCGATCCACTTCAGGGCATGACAGCAAGTGTCTACTACGACACTCATTACAGCACAGCATGGCAGGGCAAGCGTAATATGATGTTCATCTTCTCTGAGGATGAGGACTATTATTACGGTATCGCTCTCGGCTACGGACAAGGAAACTACGGCCTTATCACAGGCTCCTGCAGGATCACCAAGGACTACATGGAAGGCTTCATCGCAGACGCAAGCCATAAGCGTTTCTGTGAGGCTCACTTCCAGTACGGTGCTGAATTTGATGTAGGAAGGTGCTGGCAGCTCTCCCACTACGACCCCTTCGGTAACATCACACGTCCATACAACGGCGAACAGACAAAGACCGTTTTCGGTGACTACACGACCATTCCGATGTTTGAGGATATTGCTGACCTCGGCGGTTATGAGAGCCGTGTTCTCGGCTTCGACATTGTGTTCGAGTACAACGACGCTTATCCTCATGGATGTTGTGGGCATTGCTCCCGCAAAAAACAAGTCGGGCTGCGACTACACGGCCGACGGCTTCACAAACGCTCTTGATGCTGCTGCAATACTTAAAGATATCGTAAATGGCAAGTTCTGATTACACAACAACTTAAAACAGGTCAACATCTTTATGATGATGACCTGTTTTATTATCCGAAACATAATTTCAAAAAGGTGATATATTTTTCATTTGACAGAGCGATGTATAAAATATATTGTCGAAACAATGAATATATTCCCGTCGTACGGTTACAATATCTGTGCAGACATAAAAACAACTTTTTCTATGAAAGGAAATGTGATATATGAAAGCTACTGGAATCGTCCGCAGAATAGATGACCTCGGACGTATCGTTATCCCTAAAGAAATACGCAGAACTATGCGAATCCGTGAAGGTGACCCATTAGAGATCTACACCAGCCCTGACGGCGAAGTTATTTTTCGTAAGTATTCCCCTGTCGGCGAGATCTCAGGAACTGCTTCGCAGTATGCGGATGTACTCTCCAAGGTAGGAGGTTGTCCTGCTGTTATCTGTGACAGAGACCATGTGATTGCAGTTTCAGGTATGTCCAAAAAGGAAATTATCGAACGAAGGGTATCTGGCTCTCTGGAAGATCTGATAGAACAGCGCAAAACTCATTTTTACAAAAGCCGCGAAGATAAAAGGCTCAATCCAATCGAAGGTATTGATCGATATGCAATTGCATGCGCCCCGATCCTCTCACAAGGCGATGTAAACGGCGCAGTTATAATGCTGGCTGGCGATAACAATGAGTTTGCAACAGGCGAACAAAGTGCACTTGTTCAGGCAGCAGCCATGTATTTCGGCAAACAAATGGAAGAATAAAAAATATCCGCCGTGCTTTAGAGCGTGGCGGATATTACTATACAAGAAAACCCCATCTTTTCAGATGGGGTTTAATGTTACTTCTTACGACGCTTACCGGTAGCAAACATCAGGATTGCAGAAACACCTGCAGCCGCAAGAGCAGCACCTGCAACAGAACGCACACCTGTATCAGGGTTAGCCATCATGTTATTGGGAGTTGCACCCATAGGAACATCGAAATCGTCAAAGTCGACAGGATCATCGTCAAT
Organism: Oscillospiraceae bacterium; assembly: GCA_045532595.1. Lineage (GTDB taxonomy): Bacteria > Bacillota > Clostridia > Oscillospirales > Ruminococcaceae > CAG-115. The sequence goes on from JAZSGG010000097.1 coordinate 29,643, forward strand.
CACGAAATCAGGTTGATTACCCAGCGGAACATCAGGATCATCAAAAGTAACTATTTCAGGATCTACATCTGTATCACTGTCTGTATCCGTGTCTGTGTCAGTATCCGTGTCTGTATCTGTGTCAGTATCTGTGTCTGTGTCAGTGTCTGTATCAGTATCTGTGTCTGTGTCAGTGTCTGTATCTGTGTCTGTATCTGTGTCTGTGTCAGTATCTGTATCTGTATCTGTGTCTGTGTCAGTGTCTGTATCTGTGTCAGTATCTGTGTCAGTATCTGTGTCAGTATCAGTATCTGTATCTGTGTCCGTGTCTGTGTCAGTATCAGTATCTGTATCTGTATCTGTGTCAGTATCAGTATCAGTATCCGTGTCTGTATCAGTATCTGTGTCTGTATCAGTATCTGTGTCAGTATCTGTGTCAGTATCAGTGTCAGTATCTGTGTCAGTATCTGTGTCTGTGTCAGTGTCTGTGTCAGTGTCTGTGTCAGTATCAGTATCTGTGTCTGTATCTGTGTCAGTGTCCGTGTCTGTGTCAGTATCTGTGTCTGTATCTGTGTCAGTGTCTGT
>JAZSGG010000119.1:0-6803 GCA_045532595.1 Oscillospiraceae bacterium
TTTCTTTCGGTGTTGCTGCTTTCCTCGCTCTCCTCCTGAGGCGGCAGAGCGAAAAGCTCATGCTCTGCATTATGTCCGCAGATGTGCTCATAATGGCAGTAGCTGCAGGCTCTCTTTTCGAGATATTTCTCCTTGTAAACGGTGGGAACAGCGCTCACATCGCCGTCGTACAGCCTGCCCAGCACCTGAGCGGTCTGCGCCTTGCAGCTTTCGGCGAGAATCCTGAAATCCCCCTCGGAGAGGTTGTTCTCCGCTTTCGGGATGAACTTCTCAGGCTTTGCGCCCGAGCGTGCGGACATATAATCCGCATACCTGTTCATTTCAGCGGAGGTGGCGTCGCTCACCACATACATTCCGCTCTGGATGTGGTCTGATGCAAGCAGCGAGAACGCTGCGCTGCGCTTGTCCACAGGCTCGGTGACACGGGCGGGGAGATAGCTCACGCCGCCTGCCTTCAGCTCGGGATTTGCCTCGCACACAGCGATAAGGTACATCAGCATCTGGGTATTGATGCCGTAATATACGTTCACCATGCTGAATTCACGGCTGCCTGTCTTGTAGTCCACCACTCTGATATATTCGTTGCCGTATTTATCGGTGAAGATATCCGCCCTGTCGATGATGCCTGTTATCTTCACGTCGATATCCTCACGCACATGCACGTTAAGAGCGTCGGTGCGTATCTCACGCCTGCCGCTGCCGGGGATGTTTCCGTCCTCGGAATCGGTGCGGTCGGGCGCATAGGTGTAGGAAGCGTCGGCGTTGTCGGTCAGCACGGTGTCCGCAAGCCTTGCGCCGTCAAGGCTCTTTGCCTCGCCTGCGGGGGAGAGCGCAACTTCAGCGGTGCCTAGCTGCAGCTCGAAGAACTTCGGTCTGTAATCACGGGCAGCGAACTCCGTCTGAAGCAGAATAAGTATATCCACAGCGCCCGTGGTGAGATTCTTGTAGAGATAGAAGAAGCGCAGGGTCTTTGCGTGGTCGCCGCCGAGAGCCTCCTCCTTGTATCTGTCCAGCCAGTAACGTGTGCGCTCGGAGAGCTGCGGACGGCTGAGGGCGATGAATTCCTCCATCCTGTCGCAGTATTCCTCCAGTATCTTCTGCAGCACATAATGCACGGCGTTGCCGATCTCCATGCTGCTGAGAGTGCGCCTGCTGCGCTCCTTTATGCGCAGACCCTTTGCGCAGAAATACTCGAACCTGCACTTGTTGAGCCGTTCAAGCTTCGTTGCAGAAAAGGTCTTTGAGCGGAACAGCGCCTCGGCGGTCTCGGGGGAAAGGCTGTGGCGATAAGCCTCGGCACGGCCGCTGCACAGCCTGTCAAGCTTCTGTGTGAGGGGCTTGCCGCCTGTTTTCTCCAGTGCTGCTTTCAGCGTGGAGCGCTTTTCGCTGTTCGTCCTGGATACGGCGGCGTACCTCTGCTGAGCGGCAGCAAGGCTGCGGCAGTAGAAGTCCTCGCCAAAGAGCGATGCGCTCTCTGTTTCGATGCCGAACATGTTCTGTATCTGAGTTATCACATCCGATGGCGAAAGCTTGCCGCAGCTGATATCAAGCACGGGGCAGGTTATATAGAGCCTCTCACGGGCAGCGGAAAGCGCCCTGTAGGCAAGATAGCGGTTGTAGCAGTGGCGCTCACGCCTGTTCATGCCGAGCTTTATCACGCTCTCGGAAAGCAGCTCGGTCTCGTATTCCGAGAACAGACCGCTGTTCACATCCTCATTCGGGAACATACCGTAAGCCGCACCAACGATGAAAACAGCCTTCACGCCCTCGGTGCGTGTGCGGACGATATCGCCCATCAGCACGCAGTCCTGAGTCTGCGGCGGTCTTGCAAGAGTGGAAGCGGCGCAGATATCCCTGAAAAGGTCGCAGTAATCGCCGATGGATATCCTGTAGCCGTCCAGACCCCTGAACACGCCCTCGAATATCTCGAGCATGGTGTTCCACAGCGTCTGATATGCGCTTATCTGCTCCTTGTCCGAGTCGGAAAGAAGCTCGCTGCCTGCCTTCTTGCAGTGGGATGCAACGGCACGCTGTATGCCCACGGTGTCAAAAAGGAAATCGCACAGCTGCTGTGTTATCTCACTGCCTGTGCAGTCCTTCAGGCGGTCTTTCAGTGCAAGTATCGGGGGGATGATGTCCGCTCTTATCTCCTCGGCACGGGGAGCTTTTCCGTTCATTTCGGGGAAAGGCTCGGTGAGATCCTTGCCCTTTAAGTCCCAGGTGTAGATATAGTCCTCGAAGTCGTTCACATCACGCATGGTGAGCGGCTTGCCGTTGCTTTTCTGCAAAAATCCCGTCTTGAAGTAGCTCAGCACGTTTTCGGCGGTGAAGCTTTTCAGCAGGTTCAGCAGCGAAAGCACGAGGTTCACCAGCGGCTTGTGCAGGATGCTTTCGGGGATATCGCAGAATATCGGCACGCCGTATTTGTCAAAAGCGCTCTCCATGGGCGTTCTGTAGTCCGCAGGAGCGGCGCAGAGAACTGCGATATCGCTGTAGCGGAGCTTTTCCTCGGTGGTGAGACGGCGTATCTCGGCGGCGATGAAGTCGGCTTCTGCATACGGGTCGTCCGCACGGATAAGCCGCACGCCCTCAGCGGAGCATTCTGCCTTTTCTGCGGCAAAGATGCCCTCGGAAAGCGCAGCAAGAGCAGGCGCAGCGAAGCGCTCGTTCTCGGTTACTGTATCATCCGCACCGATGGTCTCCTTATCCGCATCCAGTGAGTGCTGACGCAGCAGGGAAACGGTGTCGTTCACGGTGGTGAAGATATCTCGGCAGCCGTCGGTGTTGTCCGTTGTAAAGGCAAAGGTGATGTCCTCTGCGAGATCCGTCATGCTGAAAAGGAACTCCAGCTGACTTCTTGAAAAATCGCTGAAGCCGTCCACATAGATATGCTCGCCCTTAAAGCAGCCGTGCTGCACGGAAAGCTGCGCCGCCGTCAGCGTGCAGTCAAGCCTGTCGGAATAGGATGCGGAAAGTATCGCATCGTATGCGGTGTAGATGCGGCTGATATCTGTAAGCTTTGCGAACAGGGCAGGGCAGCTGTCTCGGAAATCCTCACGCACTGCGTCTATCGTCTTTTCAAAGCCTGCTGCGGATATTCCCGAGGTCTTGAACAATGTTACCGTGCCTGTCATCTTTGCGGCAAAGCCGGGTTTGAGAGCGATCTTTGCGTATGCGGAAAGCTCGTCCCGAAGCTCGCTCACGGCACGATACATAAGTATGTTTTTGGTTATGTCATCGGCAGGCTTCTTTTCGCCGCCGTATTTTGCTATTATCTCATCCGCAAGCTTCTCGAACGTCCTCACGGAAACAGCGGAGAAAAGCTCCGTCCTGCCCTCGGCTGCAAAGGCTCTGTAAAGCGCCTTTTCCGTCTCGAACTCATACTGGTCGGGAACGATGACAAGCGCTCTGCCGCCGTTTCTGACGTCCTGCAGCAGCTTTTTTCTCAGCCTGCCCGAAACATCGGCGCACGCCCTGCCTAAGATAAACTCTGTCAAAGCCTTACCTCCTCCTTCACGGAATAAATGTAGCTTCTGCCCCTCATGCCCACCTGCTGTATAAGTCCTGCCTCACGCAGCACCTCGAGCCTGAGAGAGCCTGCGCCCTCCTTCAGCGGCTTCATGAACTCCTTTTTGGTGAACTCCTGCGGCAGACCCTCGGGCAGATATATGCGGTAATCCTCGCTGCTGTGGAGTATCGTCTCGGAAAGCAGCTTCAGCGGCACCTTTTCGATGTGCAGCTTCTGCCTTACACGGCGGTCACGCAGCTCGGGCAGCTTATCGCCGCTGAAATACACACGCTTTTCCACCCTCAGCCTTGCAAGGATGAAGCGCACCTTTTCATGTCCTAAAAAATCACGGATGGAATAAAGCTCCTCGAATATCTTCACTTTCGGGTCTTTCTTGCGGAATGGAGTCTCCTTAACTATCTCGCCCGAATCGGTGTTTATGTAGACCGTGCGGCATTCGTACTCCACGGGATGCACCACCGTCACGAATGCGGCGGCGGTGAAGTCCTGAAGCTTTTCTTTCAGGCGGTAGAGCGCCCTTGTCTGGATCTCGAATATGCCCTCCTCGCTGACGGCGTCTGCGAAATATCTGCCTATCTTTATCTCCTGCTCGTCCGAGTAGGGGGCGTAGTAATTCTTCAGCACCGCATGGATGAGCTTTTCATTCTGCGTGCCTACAGAGCCGTGCATGCCCCGAATCCGAGTCATAGCGCTGCTCAGCGCATGGGAGAAGCGGTCGATATCCTCGCTCGGCTCCTCACGGCTGCGGATGAATTCCGCCACAGCGCCCTCGTCATTGCTGCCGATGACTATATCGGCGGCGCTTTTCAGCTCCTCGCAGGCATTTGCGACCGCCACACCCGTATCGGCGGCGGTTATCATGGAGATATCGTTGTTGTTGTCCCCGAAGCACACAAGCCTGTCCGCACGGGTAAGCTCCAGCACCTGCAATATCGCTGATGCTTTGGATGCGTTTTTGCTGAATATCTCAAACCATATCTGTGACTTATTGTAGGTGTCATGCATCATGCTTGTGGAAAAGCCGTTCTCTCTGCTGAATACCTCGTACATCTCTGCGATATCCTGCTTCGGGTCAAGCAGCGTGAAATAGAACACTCTGCCCTCGAAAAGCTCGCTGTATGAGCTTACGGGGCGCAGGCGCTTGTCCTTGATGCGTGGCTCCACATAGCCACGCACCTCATCAAGCCTGTCCCTCAGGAACGATACCCGTTCTCTGCCGTCGATATAGGAATAGACAAGCGGCGCCATGCCGTTTGAAACGAAATATTCCCGTGCGATATCAAGGCTTTTCGGCGTGAAGATGTTCTCTATGATATGCTCACCCGTTTTGGGGTCAATGACAAATACCCCGTTGAAGGTAACAGCGGGGCAGGAGAGATGAAGTTTTTTCAGCAGCGGCGCAGCACTTGAAAAGGAGCGTGCCGTTGCAAAGGTGAACAGCACGCCGCCTTCGATAAGCCTGTTGAGAGCCTCGGCGCTTTCGTCCGAAATGCTCATATCCGAGCGCAGCAGCGTGCCGTCAAGGTCAGTGGCGTAAAGGGTGGGCATAATATCTCCGTATTGTCGTTATTGGTATCAGAATTCGTTGCAGTGTTCCACCACAAAGCGGTGGTCGAGCATATATTCTCTCAGCTGAGCCATGGTGGGCAGACCCGAGTTGTCGCTGTCGTTCTGTATCTGGATGCAGCCGACTGCGTTTGCACGGATGACCGCCTCGCCGAGGGGCAGCTCATCGCATATTCCGCTGATGAGACCTGCCGCGAAAGCGTCGCCTGCGCCGAGGGTGTTCACCACCTCGTCCGCACGGAAGGTCGGCACGATGCCGCTCTCCACGGCGCTCTTGTAGAAAGCGCCCTGCTTGCCCATGGTGATTACGACCTTTTTAGCGCCCATTGCGAGGTAGTGGTCTGCGATATCATTCGGCTCGGTGAGACCGCACAGCTTGCCTGCTTCGTTCAGGTTAGGCAGGAAGATATCTGCCTTTGCGGCAAACTCGTTTATAAGCTCCAGCGCATGCTTGTCCGATGTCCAGAGGTTGCCACGCAGGTCGGGGTCGAACACCACGGTGATGTGCTGCTCATTCGCACGCTGAATGAGCCTGCGGCACGCCTTTTCTGCGGTATCGGAAATGGTGGGGAAGATGCCTGTTATATGCACCGCACGGATATCCGAAAGGTCGAGAGCGTCGATATCCGCCTCGCTGATAAAGGAAGCGGCGGTCTTCTGGCGGTAGTAGTGGATCTCATGCTCGCCGGGCTGCGCCTTGCTCTTCATCATGCAGCCTGTCTGGTGCATGGGGTCGGTGATGGCGAGATCGTCCGCAATGCCGTTGTCCCTCATGAACGCACGGATGCGCTCGGCACGGGGGTCATCGCCGAGCCTTGTCATGTATCGTGCGGTAACGCCCAGTCTTGTCAGACCCACCGCCACGTTAAGCTCTGCGCCTGTCACTGTCGCATAGAAATTGCGCACCTCGCTGAGCTTTCCCTCATCCTGCGCCAGCAGCAGCTCCATAGGCTCGCCTATAAGTAAAACCTTGCTCATGTTGATGTCCTCATTTCTGTCACGTTATATGTATGATAAGCCTCACGGCTTGTTGTATAGTTTCACATATACTATTATACCAATTTGCGCAGGATAAATCAATATAAAAATGGGACATTATTTGATTTTTTGCGGAGAATTTTGCGGTACGCAAGAGAAGATCGTTAAATCGGAATTTGTTTTTCGCTTTGCGGCATCGAGCCGCAAAACGAACTGGGGGAAAACTCTTGTTTTCCCCCAGACCCCTTTAGCGCTTTGAACGCATTTAGCGGCGCTTTGCGCCGAGTGGTGGGGCTTTGCCCCACACCCCACAAGCCTTTTTGAAAAAAGGCTTGACCTAAAAACCAATCCGCCCGTTATCTTCCCCGTCTCTGATAATCCGCCTCGATATCCGCCTTCCACTTAGCGGAGAGCGGTCTGCTGCACCTCACATCCGAGATAGCGCCTGCGATGGCGTTGAAATTCTTGGCGGTACCCATCTCATCGCAGCAGTAGTCCACGGCTCTGTCGGCGGAGATGCCGATGTTCTTAGCGGTGCTGACAGCGTCGATGTTTGCGCCGAGGAACAGGAACTCCCAGCCGCACTTTTCCTTCCGGCGCTCGATCATCTTCTTCACCTTGTCGGCGGAGTAACGGCGGGTGGCGTTCTCCATGCCGTTGGGGGTGGTGATGGAGGAGGGGGTCTCGGGGGCGTGCTCTTTCCTTGCGTAGTTGTGGATGGTGGCGATGG
>JAZSGG010000043.1:0-12665 GCA_045532595.1 Oscillospiraceae bacterium
GCTGAGCCCCGACGGAGGCACGGCGGAGGTGTGCGGCTGTGAGCTCGGCAAGGACGATAACGGCATACGCAGGAAGATAGGCATAGTCTATCAGCAGAACTGCCTTGACGGCATACTTACCGTTCAGGAAAACCTCATCTGTCGTGGTGTGATACACGGTGCCACCAGAGCCGAGGCAAGAAACAGACTTTCGGAGCTGTGCGATATTCTCTCGCTCGGAGATATCCTGAAAAAGCGCTATCAAAAGCTCTCTGGCGGTCAGAAAAGGCGCTGTGAGATCGCTGCGGCACTGATGCACACGCCCGAGCTGCTGTTCCTTGACGAGCCTACAACAGGTCTTGACCCCGCAACCAGAAAGGATGTATGGCAGGCGGTGGAGGATCTTAGAAAAAACACGGGAATGACGGTCTTTCTCACCACTCACTACATGGAGGAAGCGGCCGCCGCAAACAGGATAATCATAATCGACAAGGGACGGATAATGGCGGAGGGCACTCCCTTTGAGCTGAAAGAAAAATATGCGTCCGATACGGTGAGGATATACTGCTCGGGCGATTCGTCAGCGGAGATATGCGGAAGATTATCGGAGCAGGGCATAACCGCTGTTACGCAGGAATACGGACTTCAGTTTGCGGTAAAGAACACCTGCAACGCGCTTTCGCCGCTGTATTCCGTAAGAGATATGATAGACGGCTTTGAGGTGATACAGGGAAGCATGGATAATGTGTTCCTTAATGTCTGCGGCAGAGAAAAGGAGTGTGCGGAATGACTGGTTTTACAGAGCTTGTGAAAAGAAATATAAGGGTATATATCCGTGACAAGGGGGCGGTGTTCTTCTCGCTTCTGTCAATGATTATCGTTCTCGGACTTATGCTTTTCTTCCTCGGGGACATGAATATAAGCAGTCTTACTGATCTACTCGGGGAATTTCCCAACCGAAACGCAGACGCCGACAAGAAGAATGCGGAGCTTTTCGTTATGCTGTGGACCTGCGGCGGTATTCTTTCCATAAATGCCGCAACAGTAACGCTTGCGGTGTATTCCTCGATGATAAGCGACAGGAAAAAGGGTGTTCTGAACTCGATATACACTGCACCAGTAAGCAGGCTCACGATATCCGCCGCTTATGTCACATCTGCGTGGATATGCTCGGTAATTATCTGCACGCTGACGCTTGCAATTTCTGAGATTTATTGTATAATACAAGGAGGGGCAGTTTTTACCCTCGTGTCGCATTTAAAGCTCATGGGAATGATAATGGCGAACTCCTTTACATACGCCTCGCTCATGTACCTTGCGGCTGTGCTGGTAAAGACAGAGGGCGCATGGAGCGGAATGGGTACGGTGATAGGTACTCTTGTGGGCTTCCTCGGCGGCATTTATCTGCCCATCGGCTCTCTTGCGGAGGAGATAGCGGCAGGACTTAAATTCTTCCCCGTAATATACGGCGCTAAGATGTTCAGAAGCGTGATGACAGAGGACATCTGCAATGAGATGTTCACCGACGCTCCCGAAGCGTTCAGAACTGAATACCTTGACGCTATGGGCGTGAATATTGACTTTTTTGGTGCAGAGATAAGCGACGGCGGCTGTGTGGCGATACTGCTGGTATGCGGACTGGTGTTTCTTGCCGCGGGAGCGTTTGTGACAGGCGTCAAATCAAAGCGTGACAGATAACAGGAGGTGCGCAGGCTTGAAGATAATTATCGAGCCCCTTTCGGAGGGTGCTGAAGAAGAAATAATCATCAGGAGCAACAGCCTTGACAGCGAGCTTATGGAGCTTATCTATTCCCTGAAAGCAGGGCGCAGTAAGCTTACCGCATTCAATGACGACGAGATACTGAAGCTTGCTCCGAGCGATATATTCTATTTTGAATCGGTGGACAATCATGTCTGTGCCTGCTGTGAAAACAGCGTTTACGAAGTTAAGCAAAAGCTGTATGAGCTTGAACGTATATACGAAAACACTGACTTTATCCGCATTTCAAAGGCGATGATAGTGAATGTGTCAAAGATAGTGAAAATAGTTCCCATGTTCAACGGGCGGCTTGAGGCTGTGCTGAGCAACAATGAACGGGTAGTGATCTCCCGTCAGTATGTTCCAGACCTGAAGAAAAAGCTGGGTGTGTAAGGAGGCAGTTATGAAGTTTTTTAAGAGTTTTCTGAATTTTTTCACAGCCATCACAACTGCCATAACTGCGGTGGTGGGAGCTGTGACGCTTATAAGCGGCTACACGGGAGTATCGCCGTACATTCCGTTGCAGATGCTTGGCTCGGGTGCGGTCACAGCGCTGATAACGGCAGTCATATACAGCTTTGAATTCAGGAGCAGAAAGCATTTTATCCTCATGACAGCGATACATTATGTCCTGCTCTGCATAACCATGAACGCCATCGGAATCATGTTCGGCTGGATAGATGCAGCTGTCATTGATATCCTGATGATGTGCGTAGATGTCGCTGTTGTGTATGTCATAGTTTTCGGCATCACCTACGTTCTGATGAAGAAAGAGGCGGACGAGCTGAACCGTGCACTGAATGAAAGGAACAAGAAGAGCTGACGATCTGATGTCGGTGTGTATACTGAAATGCGATCCCTCCCTTTCCGCTGCGGAAAAGGGAGGGATTTTCGATGTTTGATTTATTATCAGGGCGATATTGGAGAGTAGCGTTGACGGCACAGCCGTCAACCCGTGCGAAGTAAAATTACCGAATTTCCCGTAGGAAAACTTTCGCTGCTTGCGTAGCAAACCTGCGACACCGTGTCGCACCTGTTTGACATTTATACCATGAAATGCTATAATAACACTAACCCAAGTATTATAGACGCTTTAGCTGGAGAGGTGTATTATGACAGAGCTTGATAAAATGATGCGGGCAGAGCAGTACATACGTAAAATGGCTGAAGGAATCAATCCTATTACTGATGAAACTGTTAGCGAGCAGGATATGATAAACAATGTACGGATCACTCGTTGTTTGTATTATGTTTCAGATGTTCTGCGAGAGGTCATTGCGAATAATGGAGTTGTGTCCAGGAAACGAAGCAGTGTGGATAAAAAAGCGGATTTTTTCCTAACTGATGAACAGAGAGCTTCGATAGTATTGTTTGATGAGCCCGTGTATGTAAGAGAGATTGCCGAAAAGCTAAATGCGTTTTCAGAACCAAACGGTTGCAGGAGATTTGTGGAGAGATGGGTAACTGAGTATTTCCTCAACATAGGAATGCTTGAGATGTGCGATGGCAGCAAGCGAGCAACTGATGCTGGTAAAGAATTTGGAATTATTTCCGATAAGCGTTACAGTAATTATAAACCGGAAGGCTACTGGGTGAATATGTATACACCAGATGCTCAACGGTTTATAGTGGATAATCTCGATGCTATAATAGCTTTCTCCAAAACAGAGCAATATACTGAACAGATTAGAAGAAATAAAAAGAAGTACAATAAAGAAGAAACGGCGGAGCAATAAACTCCGCCGTTTGGCGTTTGAGATTGGGTGCGACACCGTGTCGCACCTGTTTTAAAAATTGAATTAAATTGTCCCATAAAGTGCACGACAAACAGAAGAAAATGTGATATAATATAAAGATAGCATATATGTAGTTTTTGAATTATGGTATATGGTTGAGTTTTGTTGTTTTTTTATAAAACTATGCTATAATGGTGTTAATGGTAAATATTTGTATTAAGAAAAGGAGCTGTAAAAATGGTTGTGGATGAGACTATTGCAAGATTGCGTAGAGAATACAAGGAATATCTTTCTGTTAAGTATCCTAATTTCAAGGAGAGTTCTGTAAACACCAAAGTGACTGACGCTTGTTTTTGCTGGAAGAATAATATAACGGATTCATTTTGGAATATCTTTGTATCTGATGAAACAATGCAAAGTGCAAGGCAGGCAATATTCGAGTATTTGCGCGATGTTAAAGGCTCGTCAACAGCTAAGGAAAGAGCGGATGGGTATTTTCGAGAGCTGTGTCATTTTAAAGAGTTTATAGACGCAAAATATGGTAGTATACATGGTTTCGTTGGCGATGAAATGAGATATGATGAAATCATGTTCGATTATTCGCTAAAAGTGTATAATCAGGAACTTAATTTTGAGGATACAGCTGATGTGTTGTCTCATCAAATGCCTCATCTTGCCTCAACGTCATATAAGATGGTGTTTGATATGTTTAGATGTATGATGAATGGCAGCGTATATAAACGTAGATTTAATTTTGAAACAACTATATTCATTTTGAGAAAAATCGCCGAGAAATACTCTGATCGGCTTGAAACAGCATTGGGCGCAGTTAAAGAGAATATTGTTTATTACTATCGTACAAGTGGTTCAAGGAGTATAAGTCTGTGCAGAGGTTGTGCACGTGTAGCAAAGGACCATAATATTGATATTTCTTTTGGCGATGATATATTCGCAGATGTAATACCTGAATCCGCTGAAAGTGAAAGCTCACAATCATCTGCGGTGCGTTATTGGCTCTATGCTGCTGGCAGAGATTGCGTAAATTGGAATCAGGATTATGCTGAAGGCATTATGGCGCTGGGATGGGAAAATATCGGCGATTATTCTCAGTATAGCAGCAAAGAGGAAATTCGCAGAAAGCTTTCGGAGTTCAATTCGGGCAGCCGATGCACTAATGCTGCTCATGCGATTTGGCAGTTTTGCAATGATATTCAAAAAGGCGATATTGTAATAGTAAAAAAAGGTATGCAGAAAATCGTTGGCAGAGGTGTTGTCACAGGCGATTATGAATACGATGCAGCAAGAGGGAATTATCGCAATATAAGAAAAGTAGAGTGGACGCATAATGGTGAATGGGATTATCCAGGAAACGGAGTAATGAAGACGCTCACGGATCTCACCCCATATACGGAAATAGTATCAAAAGTCAATGAGCTGTTTCAGATTGATGATACAGAGATATCTGCCCCTAAAATTGATACTGAAGAGTACACAATAGATGATTTTCTGAATGAAGTTTATATCAATGCTGAGCAGTATGACACTATCAAAAATCTGCTTCTTATGAAAAAGAATTTGATAATACAGGGTGCACCGGGTGTAGGTAAGACTTATGCCGCTAAAAGGCTGGCTTATTCAATAATGGGTGAGAAGGATGAAAGTCGAATTAAAATGGTACAGTTTCATCAGAGCTACTCGTATGAAGATTTTATAATGGGTTATCGTCCTACAGAAAATGGTTTTGCTCTTGCTAAGGGAGTGTTTTATGATTTCTGCAAACAGGCAGAAATGGACGAGCGTCCGCATTTCTTTATCATAGACGAGATCAACAGAGGTAATCTCAGCAAGATCTTTGGTGAGTTGTTTATGCTGATCGAGCGGGATAAGCGTGGCAAAAAACTACAACTTTTATATTCTGACGAACAGTTTAATATTCCTGCCAATGTTTACATTATTGGCATGATGAATACAGCGGACCGCAGTCTGGCTATGCTCGATTATGCATTAAGGCGTCGTTTTGCATTTTATGAGTTGTCGCCTGCGTTTGATTCGGAGGGTTTCAAAGTTTATCAGGCATCGCTGAAAAATGAGAAGTTCAATACATTGATAGAGTGCGTAAAAAGGCTAAATGAAAGTATTGCACAGGATGATTCTCTGGGAGAGGGCTTCCGTATCGGCCACAGCTATTTTTCACTTGATAATCTTAACGCGTCTGAACAGTGGTTAAAGGCAGTTGTGGAATATGAACTAATACCTCTCCTTAAAGAGTATTGGTTTGATGAACAGGATAAGATCTATGAGTGGAGCGCGAAGCTTCGTGATGCGATAAAATGATACCTATACAAAATATTTATTATATGCTGGCGTATGCTTTTTCTGTGCTGAACGAGCAGGGGTATAAAGAATTTGCGACAGAAAAGTTTGATAATGTTTCAGAACTGCTTTCAGCGATTCTCGTGAAAGGTGTATCGATACAGATAAAGCGCGGACTAATGAAAGATTATGTTTTACATAACGATACTCTTTCTGCGCCTAAAGGTAAAATTGAAATCGGCAGTTCAATTCGTACCGGTGTGATATTTCGTCATAAGCTCGATTGCAGCTATGATGAATTCACTGTTGACTGTATGCCTAACAGAATCATTAAATCAACTATGCTTGTGCTTTTGAAGTCAGATATATCAAAGAATAGAAAAAAGGATTTACGCAAAATACTGGTGTATCTTGATGAAGTAAAAAGCGTTTCGCTCAGAGAGTTAAAGTGGGATCTGACATATGATCGGAATAATCGTTCTTATGAGATGCTTATTTCGCTTTGCAACATGATCGTGAATGGTTTGCTTCAGAACACTGATAATGGAAAGATGAAACTGTTTGACTTCCTTGATGAACAGGCTATGCATAAGTTGTATGAGCGTTTTATTCTTGAATATTATCGCAAAAATTATAGTCATAGACTTACCGTTGGTGCTTCACAGATACCATGGGCAATAAAAGAGGGTAACAGCATTATGATGCCGGCAATGAAGTCGGACATTATGCTGACAAATGGCGATAAGACTCTAATAATTGATGCGAAGTACTATGCCCATACTACACAACAGCAATTCGGTAAACATACCATTCATTCTCATAATCTATATCAGATCTTTACTTATGTAAAGAATTATGATATAGATAACAGCGGAAATGTATCGGGTATGTTGTTGTATGCAAAAACAGATGAGCAGATCACTCCTGATGAGAGCGTAGTAATCTGCGGCAATAGAATAAGCGTCAGAACGCTGGATCTTGATTGTTCCTTTGATAAGATTAAGGAACAATTGGATATCATCGCTATGGATGTATTATGTTGATTTTTGACATTTCGTGTGATATAATATGTATATTAACTTCCGATAATATTGTGTTATGAGAACATTGTTCTCATATTGTCTGCGAAAGCAGACCACGGTGATACAGCGAATGTGTATTTTAAGGTTCGCACAGCAAGGAGAAGGCTATGAAATCTAATTTTGAATTTCTGAAACGATATTGGCCCGCATTGGCGCAAATCGGTGCTACCGCAGAGGACTATCTGTACTCTGATCCTAACGCTTGTATATATAAACTGGGTATGTTTGCTGAACGACTTGTAGTTGAGATGTTCGCTTTCGAGAGGATGGCTCAGCCGACTGTTGATAATACTCATGCCAACAGGATAAAGATGCTCAAGAGGCTGGATCTGATCACGCCTGAGATTGATAATATTCTGTATGCACTTCGTAAGAGCAGAAATGACGCAGTGCATGCCGGTGCCGATTCTGTTGATAATGCAAAAGTGCTGATAGGTCTTGCACATAAGCTTGCTGTGTGGTTTATGGAAGTGTACGGCGATTACGGTTATATCGCCGAGAGCTTTGTTATGCCTGAAAATATAGTTCTGCCTGATTATGAAGCGTTGATAAAACAACAGGAAGAACAGATCGAACTGCTGATGAAGAAGGTAGAGGAAGTCAAGACCGAGGCTTCTTCAAAGACTATCAAGGAACGAGTTGAAAAGTCTGCTGTTGCTGCTGAAAAAATGCAGATGAACGAGATCGAAACACGATATATCATTGATGATCAGCTTCGCAAATACGGTTGGGAAGTCGATACGCAGACTCTGCGTTATTCTAAGGGTACTCGTCCACAGAAGGGCAGAAATCTTGCTATTGCAGAGTGGCCTACTGATTCCGCAGTGTATAAGAATGGCTATGCGGATTATGCATTGTTTGTGGGATTACAGCTTGTTGGTATTATCGAGGCAAAAAAAGCTGATATAGATATTCCTTCCGTTATTGATAACCAGTGCAAGGAATATGCCAGATTCATCAAGGCTGAACACAACGAGTATGTTATAAAACAGTATGGCAATTATAAAGTACCGTTCGTGTTTGCTACAAACGGCAGAAAGTATCTCAAACAGATCGAAACCAAGTCGGGTATATGGTTTCTTGATCTTCGTGATAATGCCAATTCGCCTAAAGCATTGCAGGGCTGGATCAGTCCTGATGGCATTATGGAGCTGTTAAGCAAGGATATCGAGTCGGCAAATGCTGTGCTTCAGAATACGCCTTATGACTTGCTGCGTGATCCTGATGGACTTAATCTGCGTAAATATCAGATAAATGCCATTGAAGCTGCTGAGAATGCTGTTATGAACGGCAGAAAAACAGTGCTTCTTTCCATGGCGACAGGTACGGGTAAAACTCGTACCATACTTGGTATGATATATCGTTTCATAAAAAGCGACCGCTTCAAGCGAGTGCTTTTCCTTGTGGACAGAACTGCGCTTGGTGAGCAGGCGGGAGATGTTTTCAAGGAAGTAAAGATAGAGGAGCTTATGACGCTTGATGATATCTATAACATCAAGCAGCTCGAAGAAAAAGAGATAGACAAGGAAACAAGAATACATATCGCAACGGTACAAAGCCTTGTAAAGCGCCTGTTGTACTCTGACTGGGATACTATGCCCTCTGTTACAGACTATGATCTGATAATTGTTGACGAAGCGCACAGAGGATATATCCTTGATAAAGAGCTTAGCGATACTGAGCTGGATTACCGTAACCAGGAAGATTACATCAGTAAATACCGTGCGGTTATTGAGTACTTTGATGCTGTAAAGATCGCACTTACCGCAACTCCTGCTCTGCATACAACCGAAATATTCGGAAATCCTGTATTTGATTATTCTTATCGTGAAGCGGTTATCGACGGTTATCTTGTGGATCATGACGCACCGCAGAGCATATACACAAAATTCCGTGTAGAGGGTATCCAGTACAACAAGGGTGAAACTCTGCCTATTTACGACCCTGTGACTAATGAGATACTCAATAGTGACGAGCTTGAAGATGATATTAATTTCGATGTGGAAACATTCAATCGTCAGGTTATTACCGAGAGCTTTAATGAAACTGTATTCAATGAGATCGCATGGGATTTCGATCCCGATGGTGAAGGAAAAACGCTGATCTATGCTGTAAACGACGATCATGCAGATATGATCGTGAAGATACTGAAAGATATTTATTCACACGGCGGTGTTGATAATGACGCTGTTATGAAGATCACAGGAAGTATTGCAGGCGGCAATAAAAAGAAGATATCTGAGGCTATCAAGCGTTTCAAAAATGAAGCATATCCCAAGGTGGTTGTAACAGTTGATCTGCTTACAACGGGCATAGATGTGCCCGAAATTACTACGCTTGTTTTCATGCGCAGGATAAAATCCCGTATCCTGTTTGAACAGATGCTCGGACGAGCTACTCGTTTGTGTCCTGCGATCAATAAGACGCATTTTGAGATATTTGACCCTGTGGGTGTTTATGAATCCTTACAGGATTATAGCAAGATGAAGCCTGTTGTGGTAAATCCCAAAACATCATTTGAAGATCTGTTAAATGGTCTGGAACTGGAACTCAATGATCAGCAGAAATCCTATCAGCTCGATCTGATTGCGGCAAAACTGCAACGCAAGTCCAGAAATATTACGGATAAGGCACTTGAACAATTCCTGCATATCACCGGAAGCAAGAGCCTGCCCGATTATGCAAGACATATCAAGGAGATCGGTGCAGACACTGCGTCAAAGGAGATCCTTTCTTACAAGGCTGCGTTTGATGTTCTTGATAAGGATAAGACGCATCGAAAAAGACCTGTTGTGGTGGATGAGCATCAGGATGAGTTCCTGCGTCGTGAAAGAGGCTATGGCAGCGGCTCTAAGCCCGAGGATTATATTGAGAGCTTTAAGAAGTTTATCAGTGAGAATATGAATACTATTGCGGCACTGAAAACTGTCTGCACTCGCCCTGCGGAGCTTACAAGAGAGGATCTGAAAGGTCTTAAACTTGAACTTGACCGCAACAATTTCAACGAACAGATGCTCAATACTGCTTGGAATGAAATGACCAATCAGGATATAGCTGCGGATATAATTGCATTTATCAGGCAGCAGGCGATTGGTTCGGAGCTGTTGAGCCGTGAGCAGCGTGTCAAGCAGGCAGTGGACAAGCTCAGAAAGAAACACAATTTCGATCAGAACAAGCTTGGCTGGCTGAAACGAATAGAAAAAGTAATGATAGAAGAGTCTGTGCTTGACGCTTCGATCTTTGAGATAGGTGCGTTCAAGAACAACGGTGGCTTTGCGAATATCGACCGCCGCTTTGACGGAAAACTGATGGAGATCATTACCGAACTTAATGAATATCTTTATGATGACGGAGGCAGTATAGCATGAATAATCAGGAGATAGTATCAAAACTGTGGAATCTTTGTAATGTACTGCGTGATGATGGTATCACATATCAGCAGTATGTTACAGAGCTTACATATATTCTTTTCCTCAAGATGTGTAAGGAAACAAATGCAGAAGGTCCTATTCCAGAGAAGTATCGCTGGGATGAACTAATCAAGCGACAGGGAATAGAACTGAAGCGTTTTTACAAGGAGCTTTTAGATCATCTCGGAGAGAATTGCACAGGTCGTGTTCGTGAGATCTATCAGGGTGCTCAGACCAACATTGATGAGCCTAAAAACCTCGAAAAGATAATCACAACAATCGATCAGTTTGACTGGTATAATGCTAAGGAAGAGGGACTTGGTAACCTCTATGAAGGCTTGTTGGAAAAGAATGCTACCGAAAAGAAATCGGGTGCAGGACAGTACTTTACTCCTCGTGTGCTTATCAACATTATGACTCAGCTTGTTGCACCTCAGCCAGGTGAGCGTTGCAACGACCCTGCTTGTGGTACTTTTGGATTTATGATCGCAGCAGATCAGTATGTAAAGGCTAACACCGATGATCTGTTTGATCTTACTGTTGACGAGCAGGAATTTCAGCGTAAGGAAGCATTCTCGGGCTGTGAGCTTGTTCACGATACTCACCGTCTTGCGTTGATGAATGCAATGCTTCATGATATCAACGGCCCGATCTATCTTGGCGATTCTCTGTCCAATTTTGGAAAGCAGATGAAGGGCTATGATGTGGTATTAACGAATCCGCCTTTTGGTACAAAGAAGGGCGGTGAGCGCGCTACCCGTGATGACTTTACATTCCCCACAAGCAACAAACAGCTTAACTTCTTGCAGCATATCTATCGTAGCCTTAAAACTACGGGAAATGCACGTGCGGCGGTCGTGCTGCCTGATAATGTGCTGTTCGCTGACGGCGACGGTGAGAAAATCCGTCAGGACTTGATGGAAAAGTGTAATCTTCATACAATTCTCCGTCTGCCTACCGGTATTTTCTATGCTCAGGGTGTAAAGACCAATGTGCTTTTCTTCACAAGAGGAACAGCCGACAAGGGCAACACAAAGGAAGTATGGATTTACGATCTGCGTTCCGATATGCCCTCTTTCGGTAAGACAAATCCGCTGAAAGAAAGCCACTTTGATGAATTTGTAGAGTGCTATAAGGACGGGGATATTTCTGCCCGTACCGAAACTTACAGCGAGGAAAATCCTAACGGCAGATGGCGTAAATTCAGCTACGAGGACATTCTCGCTCGTGATAAGACGAGCCTTGATATAAGCTGGATAAAGTCTGATAATGATACGGATAATTATACATTATCCGAGCTTCTTGATATGATTAAGGAGAAGTCGGAGAATATTGCAACGGCTGTGGCGGCACTTGAGGAACTGATCGGCGAGGTAGACGAATAATGGATACAAAAGCATTAAGACAAAAAATCCTTGACCTTGCTATCAGAGGTAAGCTTGTACCGCAGGATCCCAATGATGAGCCTGCGTCAGTATTGCTGGAGCGAATCCGTGCCGAAAAACAGCAGATGGTTAAGGACGGAAAGCTGAAAGCAAAGGATATCAAGAATGATACAATAATCTTCAAGGGTGAGGATAATTTACATTATGAGAAGTTCCCCGATGGCAGCGTGAAATGCATCGAGGAGGAGATCCCTTTTGAGCTGCCTCAGGGGTGGGAGTGGGCGAGAATTTCAACTGTATGTTTAGTAAATCCCCGTAATGCGTTAGATGATTCTTTAGAAGTATCATTTATTCCTATGCCTTTAATACAAGAAGGATTTGCTAATAATCACACGGCTGAAATAAAGGAGTGGAACAAAGTTAAAAGCGGTTTTACTCATTTTGCTGAAGGTGATGTTGCTGTTGCTAAAATAACACCTTGTTTTGAAAATAGAAAATCTGTCATATTTTCAAATCTTAAAAATGGCTATGGAGCAGGAACAACCGAACTTCATATATTAAGAACAATAAATATATCGTCTGAATATATTCTGTGGATTGTTAAAAGCGAAGATTTTATTTCTAAGGGTGTACAAGCATTTACTGGCGCAGTAGGACAACAAAGAGTAGGTAAAGAATATATTTCAAATTATATAATACCAATCCCGTCACTTGTTGAACAAAAACGCATAGTTGACAAGATAAATGAAGTATTTGGTTTTATTTCTTCTATCGAAACCGACAAAACCACCCTGCAAGACATCATCAAACAAACCAAATCCAAAATCCTCGACCTTGCAATCAGAGGCAAGCTCGTTCCACAAGACCCGAACGACGAGCCTGCGTCCGTTCTCCTTGAACGCATAAGAGCCGAAAAGGAAGATCTCATCAGGCAGGGCAAGATCAAGCGTGACAAAAGGGAATCTGTCATCTTTAAAGGTGAGGATAACTCTTATTATCGT